>CAMVBO010000214.1 GCA_947165745.1 uncultured Clostridia bacterium
ATCGTCATACTGGATGGCTACAGCCTGATGTACCGGGCGTTTCACGCGCTGCAAACGCCGATGACCGCGCCGGACGGCACGCCCACCAACGCGGTGCATGGCTTTGTGATGATGATGCTGAAGGTGATCGAGGACGAGCGGCCGGACAGCCTGGCCGTGGCCTTCGACCTGCACGCGCCCACCTTCCGCCATAAGATGTATGACGGCTACAAGGCCACCCGCAAGCCCATGCCCGACGAGCTTCGGGCCCAGGACCCGGTGATCCGCGAGATGATCGGCCTGATGGGCGTGCCGATTCTGGAGCAAGAGGGCTACGAGGCCGACGATATCCTGGGCACCGTGGGCGCGTACTGCGAGCAGCGGGACGCCCTGGCCCTGCTGGTGACCGGCGATCGGGACTCCTTCCAGCTCTCCGGTCCACATACCACGATACTATACACGAAAAAGGGCATCACCGAGACCGTGCGTGTGACGCCGGAATATATCCGCGAGACCTATGGCCTCGAGCCGGCGCAGCTGATCGACGTGAAGAGCCTGATGGGTGATGCCTCCGACAACATCCCCGGCGTGCCCGGCGTGGGCGAAAAGACCGCCCTCAAGCTGGTGCAGCAGTACGGCAGCCTCGCGGAGGTGCTGGACCGGGCGGACGCCGAGCAGAAGGGCAAGCTGCGCGAGCGGCTGATGGAGGGCCGGGCGCTGGCCGAGATGAGCTATGCCCTGGCGAAGATCGACCGGGCCGCGCCCATCGACGTGGACCCGGCGTCCTGGCGGCTGGGCAACATCGCCGGGGCCCTTCCCAGGCTGCACGAGCTGCGCATGAACGCGGCGGCGCGGCGGCTGACGGAGGTGGCCAAAGAAGTCATGCCCCATGTGGAGATCGCCGCCCCGGCGCGCCCCAAGGCGGACCTTCCGAAGATCGAGCGCTTCGCGGAACGCGGCGCGCTGGCCGCGCGTATTCTGGAGTTGTCCGTCGGCGCGAAGTGGGTCAGCCTGCACATCGGCGCGGAGTTCACCGTGGCCACCGACGCCGCGCGGCTGGCGATGCCCATGGGCGGCGACCTGCTGTCTCCCGGCCTGACCGACGGGGAGGCGCTGGAGGCGGCCCTGCCGCTGATCGAGGCGGACTGCCCGGTGACGCTGTGCGATCTGAAATCCCTGGCCATTGACATTCGCCGGGTGAAGGGCGAGATCACGGACGTGATGCTGGCGGCCTACGCGCTGAACCCCCAGCGCCCCGGCTTCGACGGCGAATCCCTGTGCCAGCAGGAGGGCGTCGAGGGTTTCCATGAGCACCCTGCCACAGCCATCCATGAGCTGGCGCTCATCCAGCGAAAGCAGCTGGAGGAAAACGGGCTGGGCGACATCTACAGCAAAATCGAGCTGCCCCTGGCCTATGTGCTTCGGGACATGGAACGGGAGGGCTTCCTGGTGGACGCGGACGCGCTGCAGGCCCTGGGCGTTCAGTTCAAGGCGCAGATCTCCCGGCTGGTGGATGAGATCGCCGAGATGGCCGGCGGCGAGCGCATCAACCTGAACTCTCCCAAGCAGCTGGGCGAATTGCTGTTTACAAAGCTGGGCATCCCCTCGCCGAAGAAGAAGCAGTCCACCAACGCCGAGGTGCTGGAGCAGCTGGCGGGGGATTATCCCATCTGCGGCAAGGTGTTGGAATACCGGAAGTACCAGAAGCTGGAGTCCACCTACATCGACGCGCTGATCCCCATGCGGGACGCGAACGGGCGCATCCACACCCGGTTTGACCCGGTGGGCACGGCTACGGGCCGCATTTCCTCCGCCGAGCCGAATTTGCAGAACATTCCCGTGCGCACGGATCTGGGCAAGGCCATTCGCGGCGCGTTTGTGGCGCGGCCGGGCTGGCTGCTGGTGGACGCGGATTACAGCCAGATCGAGCTGCGGGTGCTGGCCCATATGTCCGGCGACCCCACGATGATCCACGCCTTCCGGGAGGACCAGGACATTCATGCCCGCACGGCCTCGGAGGTCTATGGCGTGCCGCTGGAGATGGTCACAAGCCAGATGCGCTCGGCGTCCAAGGCGGTGAACTTCGGCATCGTGTACGGCATTTCCGAATTCACGCTGGCGAAGAACATCGGCGTCAGCCGCTTTGAGGCCAGGGACTTCATCGATCGCTATTTCGACCGATATCCCGGCGTGAAGGCCTACATGGACGGCGCCGTGAAGAAGGGCCACGAGCAGGGCTACGTCACCACATTGATGGGGCGGCGGCGCTACCTGCCGGAGCTGGCGAGCAGCAACTACGCGGTGCGCTCCTTTGGCGAGCGCTGCGCGATGAACAGCCCCATCCAGGGCACCGCCGCGGACATCATCAAACTGTCGATGATCGCCGTGGACGAGGCCCTGCGGGAGGGCGGCTATCAGGCCAAGCTGATACTGCAGGTGCATGACGAACTGATCGTGGAGGCGCCCGAGGCTGAGGCCGGGGCCGTGCGCGATCTGCTGCGCCGCTGCATGGAGGGCATCGTGAGCCTGTCCGTGCCGCTGCGCACCGACATTTCCATTGGAGGGGATTGGCGTGCTTGCAAATAAGCCCTATGTCGTCGGGCTCACGGGGGGCATTGGCTGCGGGAAGTCCGAGGCGGCCCAGTATTTGAAGACGCTGGGCGCGGCCCACGTGGACGCCGACGAGATTTCAAAATCCTTGACCGCCGAGGGCGGCGAGGCCCTGCCGGAGATCCGCCGGGTGTTCGGCGAGGCGGCCTTCAACGAGGACGGCAGCCTGGACCGGACGAGCCTGGGCAAGCTGGTGTTCGGCAACGAGCCGGCCCGCCGGGCGCTGGAGGGCATCATCCATCCGCTGGTGCAGCGGGTGATGCTGGAGCGCATGGATGAGGCGGCCCAGGAGGGCGCGAAGGTGGTCATACTGGACGTGCCGCTGCTGTTCGAGACGGGCATGGACGCCCTGTGCGACGAGACTTGGACGCTCTACCTGGAGCATGACAAGCAGGTGGAGCGGGTGGTGGTGCGTGACGGGCTGACCCGCGAACAGGCCGAGGCCCGCGTGGCCAGCCAGATGCCCATGGAGGAGCGCAACGCCCGCGCCACTCACGCCGTGAACACCGACCAGCCCATCGAAAAGACCCGGGCGGTTCTGGAAGGGCTGTATCGCGCGGCGCTGAAGAAGGCGGAATAGCGCCCCGAAAGCCTTTCCCTCAGGGGAAGCCTTTTGATGCCACCATTCAACCATAATGGAGTACCTATGACCACCAATCAAAAGAAGGCTGAATCGCCCGCCCTGTCGCGCAAGCGCCGGCGCGTCCGCCGCGCAAGACAGGTTCAGCGGGTGCTGACCGTGGGCATGATCGCGGTGATCGTCGTGGGGTTGATCGGCCTGGGCGTGTGGCTGATGCTCGCGCCGAAGCCGGAGACCACCATACAGGTCTACCCGATGGAATACGAGGCGCTGATTCGCCGCCGCGCCGGGGAAAACGGGCTGGATCCGGCCTATCCGGCGGCAGTGATCCTGGCGGAGAGCAGCTATCAGCCGGAGGCCGTCTCCAGCGCGAACGCGCAGGGCCTGATGCAGCTGCTGCCGGACACGGCGGCCTGGGTCGCCGGGAAGTTCGACGAGGAGTACGTCGAGGGCTGCCTGTTTGACCCGGAAACCAACGTGAAGTACGGCTGCTGGTATCTGGGCTGGCTGGTCAGGCGCTTCGACGGCAACCTGGCCTGTGCCACCGCCGCCTATCACGCGGGCCAGGGCCAGGTGGACAAGTGGCTGAAAAATCCGGAATACAGCCCGGACGGCGTGACGCTGGCGATGATCCCGTCCCAGACGACGGACACCTATGTCAAGAGGGTATTGAAATACTATGAGAAATACTGTGAACTCTATGCGCCTGAGGCGGCTTAGCGCCGCGCTGCTGGCGCTGGCCCTGGCGCTTGTCCTGCCGGCGGCGACGGCGGAGGAGCTGGCCTCGGACCTGGGCGGCAGCCTGACCACGGACACCGCCCCGGGGTCCGGCCTGGCGTCGGACTTGGGCGGCAGCCTGGCCGCGGACACCGCCCCGGAATCCGGCCTGGCGTCGGACCTGGGCGGCGGTTTTCAGGGCACGATTCCCCAGGAAGAGCTGGAGGCCATGAAGGCTGACATGGAAAACGCCGACCTGACCATCGGCTATATCGACCCCGGCTATCTGACGCTGAGCCCCGTCAACTGCACGGATTGGGACCTGGTCAGCGTGAACCAGCTGATCTACGAAAGCGTGGTGGACTTCGACGAGAACATGAAGCCCGTGCCCATGCTGGCGGACAACTGG
>CAMVBO010000215.1 GCA_947165745.1 uncultured Clostridia bacterium
TCGTCTCGTACTCCTCGGCGGGAACGGCGTCCCGGTGGATGTCCAGCAGGGCGTCCGGGTTCTGCTTCAAGAGCTCCTCCGCCGTGCGGCGGGAGCGGGTGTAGGCATCGGCGTCGTGGGGGAGGAAGGTCTCCTTGGAGTACACGGCGTCGATGCCCCGCGCCTCCAGCGCTTTCTTCAGGCTGTCGCCCACGTCGTAGATGCCCGCGCCCTTCCACTTGGAATAGGCGCCGTCTTCGGGCACATAGCTCTCGTCGCTGTGGGTGGAGTACATGGCCACCAGCTTCTTGTCGCTGCTTTTGTCCTCGGCGCTGGCCGCGAACGCGGCAAAGGCGGCTTTGTCGATTTCCGCGGGGCCCAGATACTCGGCGGTGGCGGTCATGCTTTCGTCGTCCACCGACACCACTCGATACCAGCTGTCGTCCTCGGCGATGTACTCGTCGCCCTCCCAGATGCGCCCGCCCCGGCGGGTCAGCGCCTGGCCGTCCGGGCCCAGCAGCGTGTACACGCAGTCGCCGTCCATCTCGGCCCGGGCCGCCGTGCCCAGGGCCAGCAGCGTCAAAAGAGCCAGCAGCATTGCGCCGGCGCGGGGAAATTGCGCCCTCATCGCTGCTCCCTCCTGACGAAATCGCCGTTCACGAATTCCCGGGTGGGCTTCTGGCGGCCGCGCTTCACCCGCTCGATGATCTCGCCCACCAGCTCCGCCAGCATCACGGCCAACAGCCCGGCGATCACGATCACGTCAAAGCCGCCCGCGCCGCCCAGCACCAGCCGCTGGCCCGCGCCCTGCCCGTTGGCATAGCCCCAGGAGGCCAGGTTGGCCAGCATCACGCCCAGCGTGCCCGCGATGAACGCGCAGCGCCGGGAGCGCCCGAATACATAGGCGATCAGGCCGCCCGCGATGCCGTAGGCGAGGGTGGGGTCGATCACCATCTCCGCCGGGTCCGCCGGCAGCGCCTGTCCCAGCGCGAACACCGCCACGCCCGTCAGCAGCGCCGCCAGCACGCTGCGGGCCTTCTCCCAGAACGTATCCGCCTTGACGATCAGGTATACGCACAGCCCCAGCGGGATCAGCGCGCCGCCTACGTTGAAGGCAAAGGTCTGCGAAAGGCTGATATCCGGCAGGAACCCGCCCGCGATGATCAGCGCGATGAACAGGATTGCCTCCTGGTCCGTCAGACGCAGCCGGTCCAGCACCCGCTGTCCCGCGCCGAACAGGATCAGCACGCCCGAGACGATCAACAGAATAAAACCAATCGACATGAAAACACCTCCGAATGCCTTGTTTGGGATTCGGAGGTAGTATTGGTCAATGGTGGGAAAATTATAAATGCGCGCGCCCTATGCTTTGAAGATCGCCTTTCGCAGCTTATTCACTTTCCTTTTGTACAGCCGCTTCAGCTTGACGCTGTAGAAGGCCTTGCGGTACTGCCGGATATCGTCGCCGACCACACCGCCCCTGCGCACGCAGCCGGCCGGCGCGAGTTTCCGAAACGCCTCGTCGAAGGGGATCGTCGCGCTCGCGCCATCATACACGTGGCGCAGCCCGTTGGCCTCCAGAAAGCCGGTGAAGTGGGCGAAGCGCTGGGAGTAACCGCGCAAAACGGCGTTGAAATCCGCGCGTTCCAGGACCTGGCGAATGTCCATGCCGCTTTGCAGCGCGCCGACCGGCATGTTGGCGATGTTGGCGTAGCGGCACACTTCCTCCGTGCGGGTGTCCGATGTGAACACGAAGGCGGGCGTGCCGCTAACAACGGCGGCAATGTTTCCGTGGAGGCGGCTTCCAAAGCTGTAGTCGATGTTCTGCATGTAATCCAGCCAGGAGCGGACGTCCGTGAAGCCGACGACCCTGCCTTGTTTTACGTCCCTTTGGCCGGCAAACCAGGGGAACAAACCGCGCCGACTTGGATACGGCAGTCCGCCGAGGGTTCCGAAAGCCAGCATGGAAAGACCCCGCTGCTCCTGGAGGACCAGGTGATAATCGGGGTAATCCCGCTTGGCGCGAACCATCAGCGCGTTCAGCGCGGCAGGCTGTATGCGCCTCAGGTTGATGCTCATGCGGGTGTCCGCCGAGATGGGCGTGAGCCTGGGGCTGGGCAGCTGCGGGCCGTTGAGGAACAGGGCCGGACAGCCGATGACGGTGAAGTGACGCTCCGGCACAAAGCCCAGCCGCTTCAGATATTCCGCGGTGTATTCGCCGCGCAGGCCAATCATGGCGGACTTGTCCAGCACGGCGCTCACGAACGCCCGGACGTCGTCGTCAAAGGGAAAGCCCTGCTCGATCAGGTCCGCGCTCGCCGCCTGCAAGCCGCATCCCACGACGACGCAGGGGATCTTCAACCGCTTGATCGCGTCGGTGAGGAGCTTCAGGTTGAACCCGCTTCGGAAGGCGTTTGCCAGGGGAAACACCGCGCAGGAACACTCCGCGTTCAGCCGGTCGATGCCGTCCGCGGATCTGTAGATGGGCTCGATGGGCCGGACGTCCATCGGCACGTCCGGCCGAAAGAGGGCGCGCATGACGCTGTATTGGTAGAGCAGGTTCCCGCTGTTGTAGGCGATGCGGTTGGAGTGGATGGCGTCGGCAATCGTCACAGGCTCCAACGGCGACATGCCGGCCCGAATGTAGATTTTCTTCATGCAGTGGCCCTCAGGCTTTGGTGGTCTGGAATAGTGGATACGACATCGCGCGCTGATTGCGCGGGCCATATTGCGCAATCGCTGCTCATATGATCCTTATCATTACCTTACATGAAATCTATGGAAAAGGTATGACAAAGGAACACCAAAAATACGGTAAATAGGAAAAGGATTGCAGACAGCGCGGCATGGGCGCAGGGGCACGGAGCCTTGACAGATTCGGCGCAGCGTCGCCCCTGCAAGGAAGGACGAGAATTCCCCGCGCTGGAATCAGTGGCGCGGGGAATTGATAGCGGGAAGCGCGGCAGCAAATGTCAGCGCATTCAATGCGCCCCTTCCGGCAGCGGCGCGATCACGTTCTTGTACAGCCGCCGGAACAGCACCAGCGTGGTGATCAGCGAGGCGATCTCCGCAATGGGGAAGGACAGCCACACCAGCCAATCGATGCCGGTGTTCATGCCGATGCGGGCCAGGATGTAAGCCGAGGGCAGCAGCACCACCAGCTGGCGGGCGAAGGACACGATCATGGAATAGGTGCCGTAGCCCAGGGCCTGGAACACCGAGCCCATGGCAATGCACACGCCCGCGAACAGGAACGTGGAGCCGATGATGCGGATGGCGGGGATGCCCACGCGCAGCATCTCCTCCGAGGCGTTGAAGATCTTTAAGAGCGGCCCGGGGATCAGCGTGAAGGCCAGCAGCCCCAGCAGGATATAACCGGCGGCAAAGATGATGGCCATCTTCACGGCCTCCATCATGCGGCGGCGGTTGCGCGCGCCGTAGTTGTAGGCCACGATGGGGATGATGCCGTTGTTCAGGCCGAACACCGGCATGAACACAAAGCTGTTCAGCTTGAAGTACACGCCGAACACCGTGGCGGCGAGCTCCTTGGCGGCGGTGTAGGTAATGAGAATCAGGTTCATGCCAAAGGTCATAACGGAGCCGATGGCCATCATCAGGATCGACGGCACGCCGATGGCGTAGATGCGGCCAATCAGCTTGATGTCCGGCCGGAACTTCGTCATGTTCAGCTTCACGTCGTCGTTTTTCAAGCGGTTCAGCGTCACGGCCAGTATGAAGGCGATGATCTGGCCGATCACCGTGGCGATGGCCGCGCCCTTGGCTCCCTGGTTCAGCGTGAAGATGAAGATGGGGTCCAGTATGATGTTGATGATGGCGCCGATGCCCTGGGTGAACATGGTGTAGAGGGTGCGGCCCGTGGACTGCATCAGCCGTTCGAACATGATCTGGCCGAACACGCCGAAGCTGAAGCAGCAGATCACCGTCAGGTAGTCCACGCCGTGGGCCACGATGTTGGCGATATCCGTCTGGGCGGAAAAGAACGCCCGCACGCCGAACAGGCCGAACAGCAGGAAGATGACATAGCACACCAGGGCCAGGAACACGCCATTTTCCGCGATGCGGTTGGCCAGCTCCGGCTTCTTTTCGCCCAGCGCGCGGGATAGCAGCGCGTTCACGCCCACCGCCGTGCCCGTGGCGAAGCCGATCATCAGGTTCTGGGCCGGGAAAGCCAGCGACACCGCCGTCAGCGCGTCCTGTTCAAAGCGGGCGACGAAATAGCTGTCCACCACGTTGTAAAGCGCCTGCACCAGCATGGACAGTATCATCGGCAGCGACATGTTCAGTATCAGCT
>CAMVBO010000216.1 GCA_947165745.1 uncultured Clostridia bacterium
CCTCCCTGCGAACGGTTATCTGGCCGTGCACTGCTCCGGAGAGGACAAAACCGCCGACCTGGCACACCTGCACGCCAGCTTCAAGCTCTCCAAGAAGGGCAGCGACGTGTTCCTGACCAATCCCGACGGGGTGACGGTCAGCCACGTGAAGACGCCGCTGATGGAGGCGGACCAGTGCTACAGCCTGATGGAGACCGGGTGGAGCAAGCAGTTCTCCCCGTCGCCCAATTACGCCAACACGCCTGCCGGCGCGGACGCCGCGGCGGAGCAGATCGACCTGAACAACGCCCGGGGCGTGCGCATCACCGAGGTGATGGCCTCCTCCTCCAGATCCGACGACTGGATCGAGCTTTACAATCCCACCGGCGCGGCGGTGGACCTGTCCGGCTGCGGCCTGTCCGACAACGCGGGCCGTCCCCGCAAGTGGCAGTTCCCCTCCGGCACGGTGATCCAGCCGGGCCAGTATATGGGCGTGTTTGCCAACGGGCTGAATACCGTTGCCGGCGACCGCATCCAGACCAACTATCGGCTGTCTTCCGACGGCGGCTATTCCGTGGTGCTCTCCGAGCCGGACGGCACCATATTCGACCGGGTCTTCGTGCCCATGCAGTATCAGGACATCTCCTTCGGGCGCGTGGAGGGGCAGGGCGGTCTGCGCTATTTCACCAACGTCACGCCCGGCACAGCCAACAGCGGCCAGGCTTTCTACGGCCGCGCGGCCAGGCCCGTCTACTCCGTCGAGGGCGGCCTGTTCCAGACCGGCGACGAGCTGAACGTGGAGCTGTCCGTGCCTTCCAACTGCAAGGTGCACTATACGCTGGACTACACCGACCCCACCGAGGCCAGCCCGCTGTACACCGGGCCGATCCACATCAGCGAAACCACGATCCTGCGCACCCGCGTGTACGGCGAGGGCTATCTGGAGTCCTTCATGGATACCCAGAGCTACCTCTACGACGTGAACAATGCCAACGGCACCGTGTTTGTGGTGTCCCTGGTCTCCGACCCCTATAACCTGACCAGCGACGAGGCCGGCATCATGGTTAAGGGCCCCAACGCGCGGCCCAGCTACCCCTTTGGCTCCATGAACAACGGCGCGAATTTCTGGATGGACTGGGAGCGCGAGGCCCACGTCGAGGTGTTCAATCCCGACGGCAGCACCATGATCTCCCAGGAGTGCGGCATCAAGCTGCACGGCCAGTACAGCCGCGCCGAGCCCCAGAAGGCCTTTAAGGTCATCGCCCGCAGCAAGTATGGCTCCAGCCGGTTCCAGGCCGCCATCTTCTCCCACCGACCCTATACCGAATACCAGTCCTTCCTGCTGCGCTCCTCCAGCGAGGACGGCGACAAGACCCGCTTCCGTGACGCGCTGCTGCAGCGGCTGGCGGAGGGCGGCTGTGTGGACTATCAGGAGACTGAGGTCGGCGTGCTGTATCTCGACGGCCAGTATTGGGGCCACTATAACTTGCGCGAGCGCATCTGCAAGAGCAACATCTGTCAGTTCGAAGGCTGGGAGGGCGACGAGGACGACATCGACCTCGTCAAGGCTAACACCAACGTGATGCAGGGCAGCAACGAGACCATGGTGCAGCTGCTGGATTACGTGAAGAGCCACAACATGAATACCGACGAGGCCTACAAGGTGCTGGACAGTGCCATCGACATCCAGAACTATATCGAATACATGGCGGTGGAGATGTACACCGGCAATACCGATACGCTGAACGTGAAGCGCTATCGAAACCCGAAGACCGACGGCAAGTGGAAGTGGGTGCTGTTCGATTTGGACTGGTCGTTCTCGGTGGACACCAATTCGCCCCAGCGCTGGCTGACCCCCGGCGGCATGGGCAACAAGAACCGCACCGACAACACGCTGTTCATCGCCTGCATGAAGAATGCCACCTTCGCCGATCGATTCCTGACCTACCTGGGCGAGCAGATGGCCACCACCTACTCCTATGAGAACATCTCCAAGATGACCCAGGAGTTCTACGAGACCATCGCCCCCCTGATGCCGGAGCACTATGCCCGCTGGAATTTCACCGAATCCAAGCACAAATCCGAGATCAAGGAATTCCTGAGATACGGCGAGAAGCGCCCCTACCGCATGCTCCAGTTCATCAAGTACAACAAGTACCTGCCCCTGAATCAGGCGCAGATGGAGCACTACTTCGGCGAAGTGATGAGCCAGGTGGGCGTCAGCTATGCCGACATCAAGGATCCGAATAAGTAGGGAACAGGTAAGGCCCACTCCCTGCCGCAGGGACGGTTCGCGGGACAGATGAGGTGTTATAGCCTTCCCCTTTGGGGAAGGTGGCGCGCAGCGCCGGATGAGGTCGACGTGCTGTAACATAGCAACAGTAATCCAAGAAGAAGGTATACTATGCAGCAAAAGAGAAACGGACTGCCCGCCCGACACGAGTTGAAGTACTTTATCAACCCGGCGGAACTGGAGACGCTGCGCAAGCGGCTGCGCGGGACGCTGGCCATGGACGAGCATTGCGCAGGCGGCAAGCCCTACGCCATCCGCTCGCTGTACTTCGACGACATCGACGATTCCGCCTTCTATGACAAGCAGGCAGGCGTGATGCACCGCGACAAGTACCGCATCCGCATCTATAACTTCTCCGACAAGACCATCTTCCTGGAGCGCAAGCGCAAGATGGGCGATCTGATCCAGAAGAGCAGCGTGCAGATCACCCGCCGGCTGTGCGACCAGCTGGTGGACGGGAACCCCTCCGGGCTCTACAAGGCCCAGAGCCCGCTGCTGCAGGACATGTACGTGCAGATGCGCACGAAGCTGCTGCGGCCCCGGGTGATCGTGGATTACGAGCGGGAGGCCTATACCCACCCGGTGGAGGATGTGCGCATCACCTTCGATTTGAAGCTGCGCACGGGCCTGGCCAGCCATGATTTGTTCAACGCCAAGCTGCCCACGGTGTGCCCCCACGACCGGAACGTGGAGATCCTGGAGGTCAAGTTCAACAACTACCTGCCGGATCACATCAACGGCCTGCTCTGCGGCGTGGAGGCCGAGCGCAGCGCGGTGAGCAAATACGTTCTCTGTCGCAGATATGAACCCTTAGGATAGGCAATATCCCTGATATACAATCAGAATCAATAGGAGGAAGAAGCCCATGAACAGCATCTTTGCCAATCTATTCAGTTCCCAGACCATCACTCCCGCGTCCTTCCCGACGATCCTGCTTTCGCTGGCGCTGGCGCTGGCGGCGGGCATGTTCATCGCCTGGATCTATCGGCGCAACTATCGCGGCGTGATGTACTCCAACAACTTCACCCTCACGCTGGTGATGATGACGCTGATCACCTGTCCGGTGGTCATGTGCATCCGGGAGAGCATCCAGCTCTCCATGGGCATGGTCGGCGCGCTGTCCATCGTGCGCTTCCGCACCGCCGTGAAGGACCCGCTGGATACCGCCTACATGTTCTGGGCGCTGACCATGGGCATCCTGCTGGGCGCGGGCCAGTTCTTCCTCACCGCCTGCGCGGTGGTGGGCATCGGCCTGCTGCTGACGTTGATCACCCACATGCAGTCCAAGGGTTTGAACAGCTATCTGCTGGTGGTGCGCATGGGCGACGATGCCGAGCGCCAGGCCAACCAGTTGGTCAACGGATTGAAGATGCAGCAGCTGAAGAGCAAGACCGTCTCCGCCAACGGCATCGAGGCGACCTACGAGGTGCGTGTGGACAAGCCCGACGCCTTCCTGAACAAGCTGCGCGGCGTGCCCGGCGTCTATGACGCCACGCTGGTGGCCTACTCCGGCGAAGCCGTCTGACCCACCGCCATTTCAAGAGCCGAGCCAAAGCGTTGCTGCGGCGCCATCCACAGGCGACATATGGCGGCCTGCGAGCCGAGTGTGAGCCCTTTTGCAGCGCATCGCGGCCTTGAGTATGTGGCAATTACCCTGAACACTGGGAGGGATTCTCCTTGACTGATAACAACAGGCCGGCGCAGCGCCCGCAGGCGCCCAGCCGGTTTGGCGAGCTGAACGACAGCCAGAGCGTTCTGCGCAGGCCCGCGGCGACGGACAGATCCGCGGCGCGTCCCGGGACGAACCGTGCCGCGTCCGGTCGATCGGCCGCACCCGCGATGCCCGCGTCCACAAAGCGCAATGCCGCGGGCACACGCCCTTCCGACGCCGTCGGAAGCAAGCTGCCCCGGGGCTTTGGCCTGCTGGCGGGCGTCTGCGCGGCCATCCTGGTGGCGGGGCTGCTGCTGCAGGGCCTGATGCCGGGCGGCTTCCAGCTGACCACCATCAAGGACA
>CAMVBO010000217.1 GCA_947165745.1 uncultured Clostridia bacterium
GTATTGCATGGGCAGCATGTCCGACATGTGGTCGTAATGCAGGTGGGAGAGGATCACCGCGTCCAGGGATGCGGGGCCGCCCTCGTCCATCAGGCGGTTGAGCACCCCCGTGCCGCAGTCGATCAAGATGCGGGTGTTCCCGCTGTCGCTCGTCAGCAGATAGCCGGAGCAGGCGCCGCCCGGCGCGGGATAGGGGCCGTTGTTGCCAAGGATTTTCAGGATCATGGCGGACACTCCTCATACACATAAATATCTATGATAATTATACCAGAAATGCCGACGCCGCACAACAAAAACCGTCATGCCGAGGGGCGAAAAATCATAGAATCCGACAGATTGAGCGAAGGAGTGAGCGCATGAACTATTTTGGCGTCTATCATTCGGACTATTCCCGCTCTGGCAGGGCTCGTGTAGACGGCGGCGTCTGCGACGCGCCCTGCATGACCAAGGGCCGTATGACGCTGTGCGCCGAGGGCATGGCCTCAGAGGGCGGCGCGATTGCCATGGCCTGCGGGCGCCTGCGGGAACGCAGATCGCTGGCGGCGGCACTGGGCTGTCCGGCGGACGCCAGTGCGGCGCAGCTGGTCCTGGCCGCCTATCGCCGCTGGGGCTGGGAGTACCCGGCGCACATCCATGGGCCGGTCGCCACTTGCGTGATGGACTCCGACGCGGACGCGATGGTGTTGACCCGGGACGCGATGGGCGAGCAGCCGGTGTTCTACGTGCTGCGGGAGAACACCGCCGCCTTCGCGGATCACCCGGACACGCTGCTGAAATCCGCAAGGGTTGAGAGCGTGGCGGACGGGGATTGCCTGCGGGAGCTGTTCGGCCTGGGTCCGGCGCGCACGCCCGGCAGGACCTTCTATCGGGACATGCGGATGCTGGAGCCGGGCTGCGCGCTGGTGATCCGGGAAAACCGCGCGTTGGTCGACAGATACTTCTCCATCGTGGACGCGCCTCACGCCGAGGACGCGGCCCGCACGGTTTCCCGGGTACGCGCCCTTCTGGAGGACGCCGTGGCGGAAATCGCGCCTCTTGGCCCGGCGGTGATGCTCTCCGGCGGGCTGGATTCCACAGCGCTGACAGCGCTGCTGAGGGAACGCATGGACGATGTGCGCAGCTTTTCAGTGGACTACCTGGACAACGACCGGGATTTCAGACCCAACGCCTTCCGGCCGGAGATGGACGCGCCCTATGTGCGCCTGGCGGCCGGGGCGCTGCACACCCAGCACCGTTTCGTCACGCTGGACGCCCAGGGGCTGATCCGGGGCCTGGACCGGGCGATGTCCCTGCGAGGGTTTCCCGGCATGGCGGACATCGACGCCTCGCTGATGCTGCTGTCCACGGAGATTGCCCGGTTTGACCGCTGCGTGGTCTCCGGCGAGTGTGGCGACGAGGTGTTCGGCGGTTATCCCTGGTTCGCCTCGGAAAGGCCGCTGGACGGCTTCCCCTGGTCAGGGTCACTTGAATTGCGGGAGCGGCTGCTCCGGCCGGAAATCCGGGAAAAACTGCGGCTTTCGGAGTATGTGAAGGATACCTTCGCCGCGCGCAGGGCCCAGGCCGATCCCGGGGCGGAATTCGACGAGCGCGAGCGCCGCCTGCGCACGATGCAGCGGCTGTGCTTTGAGTTCTTCATGCCGAATTTGCAGGAGCGTGCCGTCCGCATGTGCGCCGGCGCGGGCCTGGAGGTGCTGACGCCGCTGTGCGACGATCGGCTGGTGCAGTACGTCTACAACGTTCCCTGGGAGATGAAGTTCATGGACGGGCAGGAGAAGGGGCTGTTCCGCGCCGCCGTGCGGGACCTGCTGCCGGATAAGCTGCTGAAGCGCAAAAAAAGCCCCTATCCGAAGACCTGCAGCCCGCAGTTCGCGGAGCTGACGCGCCGCCTGGCGGCGCGGCTGGTTTCGGACAGGGAGGCGCCCTTGTTTGACTTCGTCGATCGCGGGGCCGTGGAGGAGATCGCAGGTTCCGACCTGAACCCGGCGGACACCCCCTGGTTCGGCCAGCTGATGGCGGGGCCGCAGCTGCTGGCCTATCTGTGGCAGGTGAACCGCTGGATGGTGGAGCGCGGCGTTACGGCGATCCTGTAGCCTCGGGGTCAGGGGTGGGGGCGGAGGTCGGCACGGCGACGATGCCCGGATTCGGCATCAGCGCGCCGCGCAGATAGACGCTGCCGGCCAGGGTGTCGGCGGGGCTGCCCTCGATGTAGAACCGCACGGCGCGTATGCCCTCCAGGGCGCAGAGCGTGTTCACCATGGCGTACACCAGATCGCGCTCAGCCCTGGGCCCCAGATTCTGACAGCTGCGATAGAAGTTGGCGGACAGGTTCACCCGCGCCACGCTGCCGACCACCTGCACGCCCAGGAGGTCCTCGGAATAGACGGCCGCGGAGATGGGCAGGCGATAAGCCGCGCCGTCAGAGTTGGTATAGCTGAAAAGCTCGGTCAACAGCCGCTTGGGCGACAGGGCGCTGCGCATGGACACGGGCCGCTCCACGGCGGTCAGGCGGTCGCCCTCGTCCAGCAGGTACAGCGTAGCCACGCTGCCGACCCGCCCAGCGTAATCCCTGCGACGCATCAGTCCGTCCGGGAAACGGAGTATCGCGTCGCCGATGGCGCACATGGTGATCGGCTCGCCGTTCATCATGATCTTCACGGCGTCCAGTTCCGGCAGGAAGGAGGTCATCGTCAGCGTGATGGAGCCCGCCAGCCCCCAAACCTCCAGCCCGGAGAACGCCAGGTAGTTGGCCAGGGTGGAGGAGAAGTTCAGCGAAAGCACCCGCTCGCCGGTGCGCAGCGTTTCGAGCACCGGCCCGCCCTCCATCAGTTCCGCGCCCTCCGGGATGGAGGCGATGGCGCTGTCCTCGTCCACGGGGCCGGATTTCAGCGCGTCGATCAGCGCGGAGGCGAAGTCGCCCCCGGAGACGGAGATCGTGCGCAGCTCCGGCACCAGCCACTGGCCGGCTTCGCTGGGGAAGTACAGCAGCGCGCCGCGTTCAATGGGCGCGGCGTCCGCACGGTCCACGCGGTTGCGTTCCGCTTGCAGCTGGGCATAGGCGGCGGTGACGCTGGGAATGACCTCCCGCTGCACGCCCAGGGGCAGCTGACAGCAGCTTTCGCCCCGGTCGCCGATCAGCACATTTACCCCGCGCACGCCGTCGATGCCCAGCAGCGTGTTGCCGATGGACGCCTCCAGGGCCAGCATCTCCTGGGGGCTGGCGGCGTTGCGGGCGTCGATGGACAGGTTTACCGTGGCGGTGCCGCAGGCGAATTCGCAGTTCAGCTGCTTCACGTCCGCCATGGCGCGATTGCCGCTGGCCAGCAAGGCGTTCACGGCGGCCTCCGGCAGGCTTTCGCTCACCTCCGCGCGGATGCCCTGGGTGACGGTGGAGAAGCCGGAGAAGTCCGACGAAAATTGGTAGAGGGTCACTTCCGCGGAGGCTCCCGCGACGCTCTCCCCGAGGATCATGTTGTCCGGTTCGTCCGGGGGCTGCGGCAGGTTGATTTCACCCGCAGACTGCGATACGGGGCCCTGCAGCGCGCAGCCCGACAGGCCCAGCGTCAGCGCCAGTGTCAGCGCGATCAACGCGTTCAATTTGCGCATGAAACCAACCTCCTTTCGCTATGCATCCTTCTTCTTTTCCGCCAGCGGCAGCTCGATGGTGAACGTCGATCCCTTGCCAGGGGCGCTCGTGGCGGTGATGTTGCCGCCGTGCAACAGCACGAATTGCTTGACGATGCTCAGGCCCAGGCCGGTGCCGCCGGTCTCCCTGGAGCGGGCCTTGTCCACGCGATAGAAGCGGTCGAAGATGTGGGGCAGGTCGTCCTCGGGGATGCCTACGCCGGTGTCCTGAACGCGGATGATCGCCTTTTTCCCGGCGCGGTTCAGCGTGCAGTGCACCTCGCCGCCCCTGGGCGTGTATTTGATGGCGTTGTCGATGATGTTATAGACCACCTGCTGCAGCTTCAACGCGTCGCCGTTGACCTCCAGCGATTCCTTCACCTGTCCGTCCAGCTCGATGCCGTTTTCCCGGGCCAGGGGAGAAAGGCGCTTCACCTGCTCCTGCAGCAGGTTTCCGATGTCCAGCTCCTCCAGGTTCAGCTTCATGCCGCTGTCGATGTTCACCAGGGTGAGCAAGTCCGAAACGATGCCGTTCAGCCGGTCGATTTCCTTGTTCACGTCGGTGAGGAATTCCTTGGTCATGGCCGGATCCATGGGGTCCTGATACATCAGCGTTTCGATCAGGATCTTCATGGTGCTCAGCGGCGTCTTCAATTCGTGGGAG
>CAMVBO010000218.1 GCA_947165745.1 uncultured Clostridia bacterium
CCATAATCCGGGAACCAATCCGACTTGCCGCCCGTCTCACTGTCAACCAAGCGAAAACGAGGAGGTTTTCACCATGAAGCGCATCATCCCCCTGATCCTGGCGGCGCTGTTGTTCGCCCTGCCCGCGCTGGCGGAGCCGATGACCGGCCTGGCCTTCACCACCGACGTGACCGAAGACGGCTCGCTGATGTTCCACTTCGAGGACCTGTCCCTGCGCCTGCCCGCCGATTGGCAGGAAAAGGTGCTGGCCATGCCTGACGAGGGCGGCCTGAGCTTCTACCATCGCGCCAGCTACGAGCGCTATCAGCAGGAAAACCTGGACGGGGGCGGCTTCCTGTTCGCCCTGGGCGCCAGCGTCGACAACAGCTTTTCCGACCTGCCCGCCTTCAAGTACCTGGGCTTCAGCGAGATTTCCTGCATGAACTACTACCTGCGGCTGCCCAGCGACTATCCCGCCTTCATGGACGACGAGGCCGTGCGCGCCGAGTACGACGCCATGTATGCCCAGATCGACCAAATCGCCGCCGATGCCGAGATCTACGGCGAAAGCGCCTCCGCCGCGCGGGATTCCGACTGACGCCCCCGGGGCAGCGCCCCGGGCCTGCTCACTGCCGCGACGTGACGCACGGTTTCCCGCGCAAGGATTTCAGCGCTGGAAACCTGCGTTTTGACGCGTGGCAGGCGCGACGCCGCCCCTACTCCCCGTCCCGCTTCTGCTGGATCCTCGGCGCGCCGGCGGTCTTCAGGATGTGCCGGCAGTCGTTGAACAGCTCCAGCCGGGGCTTGACATGCTCCCCCGGCCGCACGGGCAGCTCCACGATGATGATGGAGGTGAAATCGTAGGGCAGCACCGACAGCACATAGGGAAAGGGCAGCGCCAGGATGTGGGCCAGCGCGCAGCCGCCGGAGCCCCCGTGACTGAACAGCGCAATGGTCTCGTCCGCCGCCGCCTCGCACAGGCAGCGCACGCCCTCGTGCCGATAGCCGTGGGCCGCCAGCAGCCCGTCGAACTTCGCCGTCACCCGGTCATAATCGCGGGTGGCGGCGTTTTCACTGAAATAGGGGTGCTCCCGCCAGTCGCCTCCGGTGAAGTCGAAGTCCTCCCGCTCGATCATCCAGTCGCCCAGCGTCCAGGGGTGCCCCTCGACGGGGAGGCCCTCGCCGCCCCAGGTGATCTCGTGCATCCAGTCCAGCACCTCGATCCCCAGTCCCAGCTTGCGGGCGGTGTACTCCGCCGTCTGAAAAGCCCGGCCCATGGGCGAGGCGTAGATCTTCGATATGCCCTCCCCCGCCAGGCGCTCCGCCGCGGCGGCGGCCTGCCGGTGGCCCTCGTCGGTCAGACAGTCCCGCACATAGTCCGGTTCCCCGTGGCGCACAAACACAATCCTCATAACCGCTCCCCCGTCATCCTCTGTCTTTATCTTCCACGAACGCCGTAAGCTCTTCGGGATCATCGATGATCACCCTGGCCCCGGCCTGCGCCAGCTGCTGACGGGTGCGAAAGCCCCAGGACACGCAGACGCAGTCAATGTTCGCGTTCCGGGCGGTTTCGATGTCCACCTCGGAGTCCCCCACGTACAGGCAGCGGTCCAGCCGCACGCCCAGCCGGTCCGCCGCGCCCTGCAGCATGTCCGGGTGGGGCTTGCGGCGCACGCCCTCCACCTCGCCCACCGCCAGGCCGATCGTATCCGAAAACCAGTCCCGGGCCAGCAGCCGCACGGCGGCGTCGGGCTTGTTGGACACGATGGCCAGCGCCAGTCCATCGGCCCGGAGCCGGCGAAGCATGTCGTCGATGCCCGGGAAGGGGCGGCTCTTGTCCCCGGCGTGCGCGGCGTAATAGGGCTTGTAGAAGGCCAGCACCTCGTCCCGCTGCGCGTCCGTCAGATGGGGCAGCCAGCGCTTCATCAGCGTGCCCACGCCCCAGCCCAGGTGCGGCTTCAGCGTCCCGGCGTCGCACTCCGGCAGGCCAAAATGGCGCATGGTGTAATTCACCGCGTCCACGATGTCCTGCAGCGAGTCGATCACCGTGCCGTCCAGGTCAAACAATATGGCATCGTAGTTCATAGCGTCCTCTTCTCCATGACACGAGAGCCAGCCCCTACAGGCTGGCTCCCCTGTCGATGCTTGGCGGGAAATTACAGGTTCTCCTCGAGAAACTGCTTCAGGGCCGCGCAGGCCTCTTCCTCGTTGGCGCCCTCGCATGCGATGGTCACTTCGGTGCCCTGCTTCACGCCCAGGCCCATCAGCTTCATCAGCTGGCCGGCGTTCACGGACTTGCCGTTGGCGCTGATGGTCACGGTGGTGTCGGCAAAGCTCTTGGCCTTCTTGGCCAGCATGCCGGCGGGACGGGCGTGGATGCCCAGGGCGTCCTTGATGGTGTAGGTAAACTCCTTCATGGTCTTATCTCCTTTGCTTATTGCTGGGCAAAAGCCCAGATTGATTCGGTTATTCCTCCCGGCGCACCCGCAAAACCTCCATGCCGATGGCCCGCAGCTGCTCCACCACGTCCTCGGGGGCGTTCCAGTCGGTGATGACGGTGCCCTTCTTTTCCAGGTGGAAGCTGGCGTAGGTGCCGGCCTTGCCGATCTTGGTGTAGTCCGCCAGGATGTAATAGGCGGCGGCATGCTCGATCATGGTCTCGTTGATGCCCAATTCCGAGGGGATGCCGCAGAGGATCTCCCCGTCCGGGGAGATGCCGGCGCAGCCCAGGAAGGCCTTGTCGGCGCGCACGTCCATAAGGTTGCGCATGGCCAGATCGCCGGTGAGGATGTGGGTCTGGCCCCGGAAGCTGCCGCCGGACAGCCGCAGGTCGATCTCCGGGGGATACTTCCGCCCGCAGACCTGGCTGTTGTTGGTGAACACGCGCACCTGCTTGCCCGCCAGATGGTCCAGCAGGCCGAGGGCGGTGTTGCTGCCGTTGATCATGATGCGCTCGCCGTCCGCCACCAGCGAAGCCGCGCGGCGGGCGATGCGCTGTCGGCACAGTTCCACCTCGTCCTTCTCGTCCGCGGCCACCAGGCGCACGTCCACGCTGGCGCCGCCGTGGAACCGGCTGATCTTGCCCTGTTCCTCCAGCGCCTGCAGGTCGCGGCGCACGGTCATGGTGGAGATGCCGAAGGTCTGGCTCAATTCATCCACCAGCACCTCTTGCCTTTCCCGGATCAGGGCCAGCATCTCGGCGTGGCGGAGATTGACGGATTGGCGGTCTCGTTTCATGGGTCAGGCTCCTTCGGGTGAATTACATTGCGGCGATCCGGTCGATGAGTTCGGGCAGCGCGCGCAGCGTCCACACCCCGGCCATGTCCGGGTCGGGCGCGTCGCCGGGGCGGAACCAGGCCGCCCGCATGCCCGCGGCCAGCGCGCCTCGCACGTCCTTCTCCAGGCTGTCGCCCACGAACAGGCACCGGCCCGGTTCGCAGCCCGCCTTTACCGCGCAGGCGTCGAACAGGCGCTTGTCCGGCTTTTCGGCGGAGACCTCCTCGCTGGTGACGAGGAAGTCCACCTGCTCCATGGCCCCGATGCGCATCAGCTTTTCATACTGGTTGTCGGCGGTCATGTTGGTGCCGACGCCGACCGCCAGCCCCATCGCCCGCAGCCGCGCCAGGGTTTGAACCGCGCCGGGATAGGGCTTCATGGCGTTAAGCAGCGTGGACCAGTAGAGCCTGGACATCTCCGGCGCGTCGCCGATGGGCCTGTTCAGCCCCTCCAGCAGCACCTGATACCGGATCAGCCGGTTGTGCACCGCCGCGCAGTTGGGGCCGCAGCGCCGGGCCAGCTCCCGTTCGGCCGCCCGGTGCCTTTGGACGAATGCCTCCGGCGTCAGGTCGAACCTCCGGCAGGCGTAGTCCGTCAGGGCCCGGAAGGCCGGGGCGTGGGCCGCGTCGTAGTCGTACAGGGTGTTGTCCAGGTCGAACACCACGGCGCGAATCGCGAGGTTTGTCATCATGGTAAAATTATAGCATGCCTGTCAATGTCGAGAACGGAGGGACGGCTGACTCATACCAGAGTGTGTTTCTAAAATGAGACATGTGCAGTTTCGAGTGGATTGGGCTGCATTTCAAGGCGGTTTTCCGCAGGCTTAGTGGCATCGAGCGCCCGGAAAACAGTCCAGCGGACTGTTTTCAGCGAGATGGGGCCGGCAGGCCCGTGGATGCAAGTCGAGGAAAAGCAACACAGAAATGCAGCCTTAGACGCCGAAAATGCATGTTCAGGATTTTAGAAACACACTCTAGGTAGCTACTGATTAATTCGAGGAGGTATGGTATAA
>CAMVBO010000219.1 GCA_947165745.1 uncultured Clostridia bacterium
GGGGTCGGTGGGCGCATAGGGCATTTCGGCCAGCCGCAGGGGTTCTTCGCCTTCTCGCAGCAGCGGCGCGTACCAGGGCAGGCCCATCTCGGCGGACAGCCGCGCCACGGCCTCGTCGGAGGCGTCGGCGGCGAGGGTGATGCCGGCGGGGTCCGCCATCAGGGCGGCGCAGTTTGCGAAGGCGTTTTCCGGCAGAATGGCCGGATCGCAGAGGATGTTGACCCTTGAAAGGTTTTCGCAGCCGTCGAAGGCCCCCGCGCCAATCGCCTTCAGCGAGGCGGGCAGGGTGATCTCGGTCAGGTTCGCGCAGTTGCGGAACGCGCCTTCGCCGATGGTCTCGGTGGTGTGAAACAGGTCCACGGCCTCAAGGCTTGAATCCGCGAAGGCCTCCGCGCCGATGTTCCAGGGCCAGTTGGCGTGGGTCACGTAGAATCGGCGAATGGACTGGTTGCCCTTGAAGGCGCCCTCACCCAGGCCGCGGCACTGGACCAGCACCCGCTCGTCGGCGCTGTCGTCCCAGATGTTGTAGCTGAGATAGGGGCACTCCAGGCTGCCCTCGTACTCGGTCAGGTAGAAGTAGCCGTCCTCGCCCAGGGTGTAGAGGTACTTTTCGTCGCCGTTGCCCAGGTAGGTGACCTCCGGCGGGTTGTTTATGTAGACGGTACAGTCCTCCAGCTGGGCGCCGAACCAATCCTGCCAGGCGAGCCGGTTCTCCCAGCCGCTGTCCCAGGGCAGGTCGATAGCCTTCAGGCGGGTGCCGGCAAAGGCGTCCGGTCGACGGAATCCACCCGGCTGCGCTCGAAGGCGTCCGGGGCCATTTCAAAGAAGCCGTAGCTGTCCATCTGGATGTAGTCCAGCTGGGCGTTTTCAAAGCACTTTGAGCCGATCCAGGGTTCGCATCCCTCCGGCAGGATCAGGTTCTTCGGCCAGGACCAGGTGAAGGCCTCGTCCCCGATGGACTTCAGCGCCGGGGCAAACTGAATGTCGTCGGTGAAATAGCAGTTTTGGAAGGCCTTGCTGCCGATGGTCTCCAGGGACGCCGGCCAGTGGAACCGGCTGCCGCGAACGGCGCCCAGGAAGGCCTCGTCGCCGATTTCACGCACGCTGTCCGGCAGGCCGATGTAGAGTATGGAGTTGGTGTGGGCAAAGGCGCCTTCGCCGATGACCTCCACGCCCTCCGGCACGGTCAGGTACATCAGGTGATAGGCCGGGTGGAAGGCGTCCTTGCCGATGGCCTTCACGGGCACGCCGTCGATCTCGCCGGGAATGTCCATCCGGGCCAGCCGGTCCCGAAAGCCGGTGATGGTGCCGGTCTCCGGGTCAAAGGCAAACTGGTCCGCGGGGGTGGCGAAGTCAACGATCCGGGCGTTCTCGCCGCTCGGCTCCACGGTGATGTCCCGGGGAATCGCGGCGCGGTAGGCGTCGTATTCGTCGTCGGGCACGCGCACCACGCAGTCCTCCGCCAGCACGGAAAAGCTGTTGTCGGAAAATTGCGGGCACACGCCGGTGAAGGTGACGCTCCTGAGCTGTTCGCACCAGGAAAAGCAGTTGTCTGAAACGAGGCTGACGCCCGCCGGGACCGTCACCTCGGTCAGCTTCGGGCACAGCTGGAAGTTGCCCCGGCAGATGACCCGCAGGCTCTCCGGCAGGGTGACGCGTTCCAGGTTCGGCATCTGGCTGGTCAGATTGTCGTTCATCACGTCCAGCCCCTCCGGCAGCGCGATGGCCGAGATGGCCTCGCTGTTCTGGAAGCCGACGGGGTCGATGTCGCAGACGGCCGTGCCGTCGATCTCGCCGTGGATGACCACTTCGCCGCCAGCGCCGTTGTAGGCGGTGATTCTGCCCGCGGAGGCGTCGAAATCAAATTCCGGCAGCGCGTCCGCCCGGGCGAAAACGGGCAGCGCCAGAAGCAGCGCGAGCGCCAGTATCAGCAGTTTCCTCATGTATAAACGCCTCCTTTGATTGGCTGACAGTTTCCAATTTCATTATACGGGATTTTTACAGCTTTTACAATCATATGATCAGCCGATATTTGCGCTCCTTCGCTCAATAATCGTATAAGTGAAAAATGGTTGCATCTCAGGTGGGTTTTGTGTATAATATAAACGGAGTATAAGAAGTG
Source organism: uncultured Clostridia bacterium (assembly GCA_947165745.1). The sequence continues at coordinate 2,123 of CAMVBO010000219.1, forward strand.
AAGGAGGCCTTTCCATGAAGCTGATCATCGCCATCGTACAGGATGAGGACGCTTCCAGGCTGATCAACCACCTGATGACGGAAGGTTATCGGGTGACGAAGCTTGCGACCACGGGCGGGTTCCTTCGCGCCGGCAACACCACGCTGCTGGTGGGCGTGGAGGACGACAAGCTTGACAACGCCATGTCCGTGATCGAAAAGGTGTGCAAGAGCCGCAAGCAGATTGCCACCACGCCCTCGCCCATCTCCGGAACCACGGGCGTCTACGTGCCCTATCCGGTGGAGGTCACCGTGGGCGGCGCCACCATATTCGTGCTGGACGTGGAGCAGTTCAAGAAGATTTAGAGGCAGGCCTTGAAGATATCCGAATTCGCGGGTTACGGCGACAAGATGGAACAGCTGATGCGTTCGGTTCAAGCCGGGCGCATTGTTCATGCCCTGTTGTTTGTCGGGCCTCACGGCTCCGGCAAGCGCACCATGGCCAGGCTGCTGGCACAGTCCATGGTCTGTACCGGGCGGGAGAAGCCCTGCGGCGCGTGCCCGGCCTGCAAGCGATTCGAAAACGGCACCCATCCGGATATTCACATTGTCCGGCCGGAGAAGAAATCCATCGGCGTGGACGAGGTGCGCGCGCTGATCGACGCGCTGGCGCTGCGGCCCTACGAGGGCGTGCGCCATATCGCCATCATCGAACAGGCCGAGAAGATGACGCCCAGCGCCCAGAACGCGCTGCTCAAGACGCTGGAGAGCCCCTCCGGCGAGGTGATGTTCTTTTTGATCACCGACGCCCCCGGCGCGCTGCTTTCGACCATCGTATCCCGCTGCCAGACGGTGCGCTTCAGGGATTTGAGCGTGGAGGAATGCGCCGAGGTGCTGCGGCGGCGGGGGATCGACCCGGCGCGGGCGGCGGAGTTCGCCGGCATGGCCCAGGGCTCTGTGGGCCGGGCACTGGAGATCCAGGCGGACAGGGAATACGGCGAACTGCGGGAAAAGGTGCTCGCCTCACTCTTTGCCCTCAAGGACCGGGCCAGCGTGGCCGGGGCCGCCGCGCCTCTGGAGGAGGACGGCAAGGGCCAGGAGGGCGAGATGCTGGACGTCATGGAGCTGTGGGCCAGGGACCTGATGGCCCTGCAGAGCGGCGCGGCGCCCTATCAGTCGGCGGAGGCCCAGCGGCTGGGCCGCTTCAAAATCGACGGGCGGGCCCTGCTCAAGGGCGTGGTTTTGGCGAGAATGCAGCTGGCCAGCAACGTGTCCTGGCCCAACGCGCTTGAACACATGTACTTTCATATGATCGAAAGTGGTCTCAATGGGAGGTAAAACATAGATATGGCAACGGTCATCGGCGTCCGCTTCAAGAAGGCGGGCAAGGTATACTATTTCGACCCGGACGGCATCTGGCCCCACCCGGGCGACAACGTGATCGTCGAAACCGCGCGGGGCGTGGAGTTCGGCGAGGTGGTCACCGGCGCGCGCACGGTCAGCGACCAGCAGATCGTCACGCCGCTGAAAAAGGTGATCCGCGTGGCCAACGAGGAGGACACGCGCCGCGCCGAGGCGAACGAAAAGCGGGAGAAGGAGGCCTTCGAGGTCTGCCAGGACCGCATCGCCAAGCACAAGCTGGACATGAAGCTGGTCAGCGTGGAATACACCTTTGACAACAACAAGATCATATTCTACTTCACCGCCAACGGGCGCGTGGATTTCCGCGACCTGGTGAAGGACCTGGCCTCGGTGTTCAAGATCCGCATCGAGCTTAGGCAGATCGGCGTGCGCGACGAGGCGAAGATGCTGGGCGGGTTGGGCTCCTGCGGTCGGCCCATCTGCTGCGGCGCCTTCCTGGGCGATTTCCAGCCCGTGTCCATCAAGATGGCCAAGGAGCAGAATCTTTCCCTGAACCCCACCAAGATCTCCGGCCAGTGCGGGCGGCTGATGTGCTGCCTGAAGTACGAGCAGGACAACTATGAGGCAGTGCTCAAGCGGGTGCCCCGGGTGGGCAAGGACGTGGTCACCCCGGACGGCGTGGGCGTGATCGCGGAGATCAACTGCATCAAGGAGACCGTGAAGGTGCGCGTGCGGGTGGATGACGACAGCTTTGACATGCGGGAGTACGCCATCGACGACGTGCGCCG
>CAMVBO010000220.1 GCA_947165745.1 uncultured Clostridia bacterium
AACGGTACACCGGAGCAGATCGCAGGCTACAAGGCCTGGGCACCGGACTTTGACGCGCAGGAATAAAGCAAAACAGGGAGGTATGATTATGAGCATTGAATTTGAAGGCAAGAAATCCGTCATCACCCCGGAAGGCGTATTCATCATCGGTACCTACGACGAAAACGGCACACCCAACGCGATGAACGCAGCTTGGGGCATGCAGAGCGACATGGGCGAAATCACCCTGATGCTGTCCAAGCACAAGACCACCGAAAACTTTGAAAAGACCGGTGCGTTTACCGTGGCCTTCGGCACGGCGGATACCGTACTGATCTCCGATTACTTTGGCGTTGAAACCGGCAAGAAGGTCAACAAGATCGAAAAAGCAGGCTGTCACGTTCATAAGAGCGTCCACGTCAATGCGCCGATCATCGAAGAATATCCCCTGACGCTGGAGTGCAAGGTCCGGAATTGGGACCCTGAAACCGGCTACCTCATCGGCGAAATCGTCGCTTCCCAGGCGGATGAATCCATCCTCACAGACGGCAAAATCGATCTGGGCAAGCTGCGTCCCATTATCTTCGATCCGTCCTTCAACGCTTATCGTGTAGTGGGTGAGATCGTGGGCAAAGCATTCAGCGATGGACTGAAGCTCAAGTAAACGCAAGAAACGCGCTTTTTATCATGAAAAACGGGATTGCCTCACCACTGTGGCAGTCCCGTTTTCCATCAATTATTGTATGAGAAATCTTTATCTAACAATGGACTTTGTATTGCAATTATTGAATAATCCGGAACTTACTCATCCCCGTGGAGGTCAAGTCTGCGGACAATACGCGGGCCAAGAGCTTCAAAGAGTTCTGCCGGCGTTACCAGCCCAGGCTGGGGATCAAAACATCATTGAAGAATATCGGTCAGTTCGACTGTGAGGGCTGTAAAGCGCTCACTCTGCCACTCTACCTTTTGTGGAACTGGCAGCAATACTGTGAATAATAAAATGAAAATGGAATCAGTACGAAGAATCGCTGGCGGGAATGGCAGCCGGGGCCGCCGGGACGGGGGAGCGGCCGTGCGGGCCGCGCTTCCTCATCCCGGCCAGCCTGTCCGGAATGAAGGCCCCGGCGCTTACTCGATCACGCCGCCCTCCACCACCAGGCTGTCCGCGTCCGCGTTGGGGCCATAGGTCTCCCGGAGAGTGGCTTCGTAGTCAGCGTGGAAGAAGTTTTCCGCGCCTAGGGCGACAATCTCGTCATTGATCCAGTTGAGCAGGGTTTCGTTCCCCTTGGTGACGGCGGGATTGATTGTGTCCAGGCTGCCCAGGGACTCGATGCCCACGCTGAAGCCGGGGTTCTCGATGGCCCAGGCCAGCACCTCGGTGTTGTCGGTGGACAGTGCGTCGCCGCGGCCGTCGATCAGGGCGATGTAGGCCTCCGTGTAGCTGTCGAACTTGAGGAGATTGACCTCCGGATAGTTGGCCTCGAAGAAGGTCTCCGCCGTGGTGCCCTTGGAGACGATGAGTGTCCTGCCGTTCAGCTGCTCCGGCTCGGTGATCAGCGCGTCGTCGGGGCTGACCACACCCAAGGCCACCTTCATGTAGGGCAGGGCGAAGTCCACCTGCTGGGCGCGGTCCTCGGTGTAGGTGAAATTGGCCAGCACCACGTCCACCTTGTAGGACTGCAGGTACTCAATCCGGTTGGGGGCGTCCAGGGAGACGATTTCCAGCGCCACGCCCAGGTCGGAGGCAAGGCGGCGGGCCAGATAGACATCGTAGCCCTGATACTCGCCGTTCTCGTCCACATAGCCGAAGGGCTTCTTGTCGGAGAACAGGCCGATGATGATCTTCCCGCTCTCCCTGATCTCGTCCAGGGTGCGGAAGCCGTCCGCGATGGCAGCGGAGACGGCGGTCAGGGTCAGGACCAGGGCCAGAATCAGGGCGGCGATCTTCGTGATGTTCTTCATTTTGATTTCTCCTTTCATATCCGTTCTGTGCGGTATTCGGTGCAGCCGCGGGTGATTGGCTGGATGCGCCGGCATCGGTCCTTGGCGCAGCGGGATCGGATCGTCATGCAGAACCTCCCTTTCGTTTCAAGGAAAAGAGGCGGACAGTCTCGCAGCTGTCCGCCTCTCTGAACGCATATGTTCTGTCTGTGCTGTTCTCAACGCAAACAGAGCTTCAGGTGAGACGGACGCCTGAAACAACACATGCGGCACATCATGAGCTTTCTGGCTGTCATGGCTCCGTCCTCCCTTCTCATTGTCCACTATGCATGTGGACATTGTGGATTATAACCGCCTGGGTTCCTCCTGTCAAGGGGAACATTGTATTTCTCCTGTATTTATGTCCGACGGAGGGACAGCGCGCTTCCTGGGGGTGTAGTCGAAGCTCTGCAGGAAGCGCTTCGCCCGCTCCGTCTCCGGGTGATGGAAGAAAACCTCCGGTGGATTCCGCTCCACCACACAGCCGTCCTCCAGAAAGACCACCTGATCCGCCACAGCCTCCGCAAAGCGCATCTCATGGGTGACGATCACCATGGTCATGCCGTCCCGGGCCAGATCCAGCACCACGTTCAGCACCTCGCTGACCATCTCCGGGTCCAGGGCCGCGGTGATCTCGTCCAGCAGCAGGATCTCCGGCTGCATCAGCATGGCGCGCACCAGCGCCACCCGCTGCCGCTGTCCGCCGGAGAGGGTGCGGGGAAAGACGCCGGCCTTGTCCGCCAGGCCCACCCGCGCAAGCATCCGCAGAGCCTCCTCCCGGGCCTGCTCCTTCGGCTTGCCCAGGGCTTTGACCGGCCCCAGCATCAGGTTGTCCATCACGCGCATGTGGGGGAAGAGGTCGTAGCTCTGGAACACCATGCCGATCTTCTGCCGCACCAGGTGCAGGTTCTTCCGCCGGCCGGAGATGACCTCGCCCCGGAGGAGGATCTCGCCGCCGTCGATCTGCTCCAGGCCGTTGATGCAGCGCAGGAGCGTGCTCTTGCCGCAGCCGCTTGGGCCCACCACCACCAGCACTTGCCCCTCGTCCAGGTCCAGTGAGACATCCCGCAGCACGGGATTCTGCTCAAAACCTTTGGAGATATGCCTGACCTGCAGGATTGCACTCATGCCGAAATCCTCCTATGCCCAGCGCTTTTCCAGCCAGCCCGCCAGCGCGGAGATCGGCCAGCAGATGAGGAAGTACAGGATAAAGATCGTGAGATAGACCCAGAAGGGAGCCTCCCGGAGGCGGTAGAACTGGCCGATGATCTGCTGGCCCACCTTCAGCACCTCGATGACATTGATCATCTTCACCAGCGCCGTCGTCTTGATGATGCGGGTGGAGAGGTTGATGGCCTGGGGCAGCAGGCGGCGGACCGTCTGCGGGATCAGCACATGGCGGTAGGCCTGCATCGGCGTCAGCCCCAGGGCCGCAGCGCTTTCCCGCTGGTGCAGCGGGATGGAGCTGACCGCGCCGCGGACCAGATCCCCCATCTCCGCCGTGCCCCAGAAGGTGAACACGATCACGGCGCTGGTCTCGCCGTCCAAATCCCAGCCGAAGAGCCGTGCGAAGCCGAAGTATACCAGATACAGCAGCACCAGCTGCGGCATGAAGCGCACGATCTCCAGCCAGACCCGGCAGACCGCCCGTAGCGTTCTCCTCCGGCTGAGCATAACCAAGCCGAACAGCAAGCCCAGGATCAGGGACAGACCGATGGTGATTAGGGCGATGCGCAGGGTCACCCACAGCCCGCCCATCAGGCGCTGAAAGTTGACGCCCTTAAACAGAATGCTGATGCCCGAATCCTGCATAGCGCATTCTCCTCTCCACAAGCGTCGCCAGCACGGATACCGGCAGCAGAATGGCCACATAGGCGATCACCAGCATGGACAGCACCTCGATGGTACGGCCGCCGCTGGTGCGCAGGGTATCCGCCACGTTCATCAGGTCCATCAGGGCCAGGACGGAAAACATGCTGGTCTCCTTGATCAGGAAGATCATGTTGGCGAAGACCGCGGGCGCGGCGGTGGCAAAGGCCTGGGGCAGCACGACATAGCGCACCGTCTGCGGCAGCGTCAGGCCGATGCACTCCCCCGCCTCGCGCTGGGTGCGGTCCACCGCCTCCAGTCCGCTGCGGAAGGCTTCCGCCATGTAACCGCCGCCCAGGAAGGTAAGGCCGACGACCGCGCAGGCCTCGGCGCTCAGCTGGATACCGATCCGGGGCAGGCCGGCGGCGGGCTCCTGGATCAGATCGCCGCGCTGAAGGCCAACGGGCTGAC
>CAMVBO010000221.1 GCA_947165745.1 uncultured Clostridia bacterium
GTCGTTCAGTGCCCGCTGGGGCGCGTGCTCCAGGGCGAAGGCGGCGTTGTCCCGGGCGGTGTAGAGCCGCTCCAGACCCGCCTTGGCCTGCTCCATCAGATCGCGGGAGAAGTTGATGGGGCTGCGGTACTGGGCCGAAAGCATGAACATGCGCACGACCTCGGGGTCAAATTCCTTGCTGATGTCCCGCACGGTGAAGAAGTTGCCGGCAGACTTGCTCATCTTCTTGTTGTCCACGTTGATGTGGCCGGTGTGCATCCAGTATTTGGCGAAGGGCTTGCCGGTCGCGCCTTCAGACTGGGCGATTTCGTTTTCATGGTGTGGGAAGATCAGATCCACGCCGCCGCAGTGAATGTCAAATGTCTCGCCCAGGTACTTCATGCTCATGGCGCTGCACTCGATGTGCCAGCCGGGACGGCCCTCGCCCCAGGGGCTCTTCCAGAAGGGCTCGCCGGGTTTTTTGGCCTTCCAAAGGGCAAAGTCCATGGGGTGGCGCTTGTTTTCGTCGATGTCGATGCGCGCGCCGGATTCCAGGTCGTCCAGGTCCTGGCCGATCAGCCGCCCGTAATTGCTGCGCCAGGCCTGGGTATCGAAGTACACGTCCCCATTGTCGGCCTTGTAGGCCAGGCCTTTGGACTCCAGCTTCTTGATGAGGGCGATGATCTCGCCGATGTGTTTGGTGGCCCGGGGGTGCACGTCCGCCTTCTCCACGCCGATGGCAGCGGCGTCCTTAAAGTACTCCGCGATATACTTCTCCGCGATGGCTTCCACGGTGGTGCCCTCTTCGTTGGCCCGCTTGATCATCTTGTCGTCGATGTCGGTGAAGTTTTGCACGAAGGTCACCTCGTAGCCCAGATGCTTCATAAACCGGCGCAGCGTATCAAAGATGATGAAGGGACGCGCGTTGCCGATGTGAAAGTAATTGTACACGGTGGGCCCGCAGGCGTAGATGCCGCACTTGCCCTCATGCACCGGCACGAAGGGCTCCTTTTTGCGGGACAGGGTGTTGTAGATCATCATCTGTTTCATGGCGATTACCTCCAATACAGATCCGGCAGTTTCAAATACAGATATTATAGTGACTCCGCTGTTCAGCGTCAAGATGAAGCGGGTAAATTCTGGCGGGACGTTGCCAGGAGAATTGTTATGTTGTATACTGAACATGACAAACAGATGTCTTGTTTGATATCGTACAATCAGGATGTGATGGATGATGCAGCTTGACAGGATGATTGGAATACTCGCGATACTGCTAAAGCAGGACAGCGTCACCGCGCCGGAGCTGGCCAGACGCTTTGAAGTCTCCCGCCGGACCATCCAGCGGGACATGGACGCGCTGGGCCGCGCGGGTATTCCCATTGCTTCACAGCAAGGCGCGGGCGGCGGTTTTTCCATCATGGAGGGCTACAAGGTAGACAGCACCCTGTTGACGAGTCCGGATATGCGAGCCATACTTGCGGGCCTTCGCAGCCTGGACAGCATCAGCGGCACCCGGCGCTACGCCCAGCTGATGGAAAAGCTGTCTCCGGGATCATCGCGGCTCGTGCCTGGCGACGGAAGCATCATCATCGACCTGGCCAGCTGGTACAAGGAGCCGCTTTCCGAAAAGATCACTTTGCTGGAGACCGCCATAGACGCGGGACGGCTGGCGCGGTTTTATTATTACGCCCCCACAGGCGAGAGCGAGCGGGAGATCGAGCCTTATCACATCGTGTTCCAATGGGGCAGCTGGTACGTCCACGGCTGGTGCCGCGACCGGCAGGACTGGCGGTTGTTCAAGCTGAACCGGCTATCTGGACTGCATTTGGATGGAAGCTTTGATAAGCGTGACGCGCCATGGCCAGACCTGTCGGCAAATCGCGTGTTTCCCGAGCGCTTCCGGGTGAAGGCACTGATCGAACCACGCTTGCGCTGGCGGCTTATCGAGGAATATGGGCCGGAATGCTATGTACAGCAGCCGGATGGGCGGCTGCTGTTCGAGGGTGGCTTTGCCGACCGGGACAACGCCGTCACTTGGCTCATGTCCTTTGAGGATGGTGCGGAGCTGCTGGAGCCGGAGGAGTTGCGTGCGGAGATGGGAAGGATCGCGCGTAAGCTTACGGAGATTTATACGAAAAGAAGGGAATGACCATGCGGTACGATTGGATGGACGAATACCTGCTTTCAAAACGGGCGGTGACCAAGGACTTGCAGGCAGAGTGGAACTGGATTCGCTATAAGATCGGCGACAGGATGTTCGCGGCGATCCTGCTGGACGATGGGGACGACAGGCCTGTTTACATCAACCTGAAGCTGGACCCGGCGGAGGGGGAGTTCCTGCGCGGCCAGTACGAGGACATCATCCCGGGCTACTATTCCGACAAGCGCTGCTGGAATTCCGTGAACCCCGACGGAGAGGTGCCGGATGAACTGCTCCGGGGCCTGCTGGACAAGTCATATGCCCTTGTTTTGAAGGGCTTTCCCAAGAAGAAGCAGCGGGAGATACTGGGCCTTTCCGCCTGCGGCGCCGATTGCGCCGCCTGTTCGACCTGCTACTGCAAGGACCTGTGCGCGGGCTGCAACGAGGCCTGCGGCAGGGTGTTTCATGCGCCGAAGGACAAGCCCTGCCCGATCTACGCCTGCTGCGTGGGCAAGCATCGCTTCGCCACCTGCGGCGACTGCGCGGACGCGCCCTGCGACCTATGGCGGGCCACACGGGACCCCAGCTATTCTGACGAGGCCTTCGAGGCGTCGATTGTGCAGAGAATGGGGAATCTGAAGGGAGTGTGAGCGCGTGGCATTCGATTTCAAGCGGGAGTACAGGACCCTCTATCAGCCGAGACGGGAGCCGGCGCTGATCGACGTGCCCGGAATGCATTATGTGGCCGTCGAGGGCCGGGGCGACCCCAACGACCCTGAGGGCGAATACGCCCGGGCGCTTGCGGTGCTGTACGCCGTGTCCTATACGGTCAAGATGAGCAAGACAGGACCACGGAGGATCGAAGGCTATTTCGACTACGTGGTGCCGCCGCTGGAGGGCTTCTGGTGGCAGGATGGCGCGGATGGGATGGATTGCGCCCGCAAGGCGGACTTCCGCTGGCTTTCCGCAATCCGACTGCCGGAGTTTGTGAAGCAGGCGGATTTCGAATGGGCCGTCGCGCAAGCCGCCCGAAAGAAGGGGCTGGACTGTTCTGGGGCGAAAATGCTAACCATTGAGGAAGGCCTGTGCGCCCAGGTCATGCACATCGGCCCCTATGACGACGAGCCGGCCACCATTGCCGAAGAAAATTGCTGCGCGGAGGACTTCACACCTGCGCGCCGCCACCACGAGATCTACCTTGCCGACCCTCGGCGCACCCCGCCGGAAAAGCTGAAAACCGTGATCCGGCTGCCTGTAAGGCGGGCTTAAGCTCATCACAGGAGCCTGTGGGACGTGCGCCACGACGCCAATAAACATAGCGTACAGATCCTTCGCTTAGGATGACAATGACGCTCAACGTTGTCATCCTGAACGCAGCAAAGATCTGCCTGTTTCATTGACCAACCGCAATGAGAAAAAGGCTTTTGGATCGTCTCATTACGCGGTTTTCAGCAAAAGGCAAACAAACAACCCGCCGCGATTCGATCGCGGCGGGCTTTCTCATGCCGTCATGTGTTTCTTGTATATTTTATACGCCTCGTCCAGCAGGGGCTTGTCGCCATCGTAGGTCAACATCTCCCGAGCCTTGCTTACGGGATAGTAGCTGCCGTTCAAAAAGCCCTGGTCATAGGACACGTGAAAGCTCTTGTCCAGCGCCCGCATGGCGAACCACTGGATGCGGTTGCTGATCTCACGGCCGCGGCTCTCCGAGAAAAAGTCGTATCGCGTGTTGCCGGCGATGCCGATGATCTCGGCGTGAATCCCGGCTTCATCCTCAACGCGCCAGAGCGCCACGTCGTTGGAGCGGTTGCAGTTGCGAATGACGCCCTTGGGCATCACCCATTCGCCACGATCGCTCATCAACAGGAAAACCTCATCCTCATAGAACACAATTCCGCCCGCACAGTTGCGAATCGCGCCAGCCATAGCGAATCACCTTCCTTTATGACCAGCCTATGATAGCACAAACCAGCCAAAAATGCAAATGCCAATATGCGACAGGCGCAAAAAAACGCCCGTCAGCGCGCTTTATGGGTGGACAAAGGATGGAATAGATGTTAAAATTATGTGGGGTGTCGTTGCGACGCCTGCCATGAACAGATTGTCACAGAGGAGG
>CAMVBO010000222.1 GCA_947165745.1 uncultured Clostridia bacterium
ACGATGTGGAGCCCAAGGACCGGGACATCGCCATGGTTTTCCAGAACTACGCCCTGTACCCCCACATCACCGTGTATGAGAACATGGCGTTCAGCCTGCGGCTTCGCAAGATGAACAATGAGGAGGTTCACCGCCGGGTGTGCCAGGCGGCGGAGATCCTGGGCATCACGGAATACCTGGCCCGCAAGCCCAAGAACCTGTCCGGCGGCCAGCGCCAGCGCGTGGCCATCGGCCGCGCCATCGTGCGCGAACCGCAGGTGTTCCTGATGGACGAGCCCCTTTCCAACCTGGACGCGAAGCTGCGCAACCAGATGCGGGCCGAGATCATCCTGCTGCGCAAGCGCATCGACACCACCTTCATCTACGTCACCCACGACCAGACCGAGGCCATGACCCTGGGCGACCGCATCGTCATTATGAAGGACGGCTACATCCAGCAGGTGGGCACGCCCCAGGAGGTGTTCGAGACCCCTCGCAACCTGTTCGTGGCAGGCTTCATCGGCTCCCCGCAGATGAACTTCCTGAAGGCGAAGCTGGTCAAGGACGCGGGTGGCTACGCCGTCGAGCTGTACGGCATTCGCGTGCCGCTGGGCCCGGAAAAGAGCGCGAAGCTGGCGCAGCACGGCGCGGGTACCCAGGACGTGATCCTGGGCGTGCGCCCGGAGCACACCCAGCTGATGTTCGACGGCAGCGCCGGCACCATCGAGGGCACCCTGCGCGTCAACGAGATGATGGGCAGCGAGCTGCACCTGCACGTGGACCTGGCGGACGGCACTTCCGTGATCCTGCGCATCCCCACGCTGGATCTCACCGAGCAGCAGCGCGCCGGCCTCACCTACGGCAGCAAGTTGCGCTTCGGCTTCCCGGAAAAGGTCACCCACCTCTTCGACCCCAAGAGCGAGGAGAGCCTGCTGTTCTGATCGACGGCCTGGGCATGCAACGATAGAAGCAGCACTTCTGAAAAAAGGGACCGGATTGTCGCGTCGGGCTTGCGCCTTCCCACAATGACGTACTGCGTTGTACATTTCGTCATTGCAAGGGCGCAGCCCGTGGCAATCCGGTCCCTTTACATTTTACATCGTTAAGGACCTCATCCGTCTGGCCTTCGGCCAGCCACATTCCCCATAGGGGAAGGCTATGCCGCCGCTGCAAAACAGCGCGGCAGCCATCATTCCTATTCCCTATTGCCTACTCCCTATTCCCTAATCCCTAATCCCGCTCGCGCGAATCACGTGGAACCCGCTGCCGCGGTCGATGATCTCGGCCTGGGCGTAGATCTCCCGCAGGTATTTCAGCGCGGAGGGCGCGCCCTGCTGCTTGCGGATGACGATGTACAGCGCGCCGCCGGGGGTGAGGAACTGCCGCGCCTGCTCGAACAGAGCGTAGATCACCGCCTTGCCCGCGCGTATGGGCGGATTGGTGACGATGGCGTCAAACCGGCCTTCCACCGCCGCGAAGCCGTCGCCCTGGACCGCCTCGGCGCGCACGCCGTTGGCCGCCAGGTTGCGCCGCGCCAGATCCACCGCGCGCTGGTTGATGTCGGTCATCACGATGTCCAGCTCCGGGTACCTCTTCCCCAGCGCCACGCCCACCGCGCCCCAGCCGCAGCCCAGGTCCAGCACCCGGCCCGACAGCGCCGGCAGCGCCTTCAGCAGCACCTCCGTGCCCCGGTCCAGCCCGTCCCGGGAAAAGATCCCCGCGTCGGTGATGAATTCCATCTCATTTCCCAGCGCGCTCACCCGCACCGTCCGCTCGTCATGGGCGGAATTCGGGTTTTCAGTGTAGTAATGCTCGGACATATCTCACGCCTCATTTCCAGGATCGTCCATTCCGCAAAGCGCCTTCAGCCCCGCGACCTCCCCGTCCGTCAGCGCCCGCCACTGTCCGGGCGCCAGGGCGGCGTCCAGCGTCACGCAGCCGATGCGCAGGCGCTCCAGGGCGATCAGCGGGTGGCCCACGGCGGCGAACATGCGCTTGACCTGGTGAAATTTACCCTCGGTCAGTATGACGTCCGCCAGCGACCGCTCCCCGGCCTCCAGGATCTGCAGCCGGGCGGACTTCGCCACGAAGTCGGAAAGCTCCAGCCCGCCCGCGAACGCGGCGGCGTCCTTTTCCGTGAGCGCCCCCTCGCAGCGGGCCCGGTACAGCTTTTCCGCCTTCCACTTCGGCGAAATCAGCCGGTGAGCCAGCTGGCCGTCCGTGGTCAGCAGCACCAGCCCCGTCACGTCCCGGTCCAGCCGGCCCACCGGGCCCAATCCCTTGCGGCGCAGCGATGCCGGCAGCAGATCCACCACGGTTTCCGCGCGCCGGTCCTCGGTGGCGGTGATGACCCCGGCGGGCTTGTTCACCATGATATACAGTTCTCCCGGCGCCTGCACGGGCACGCCGTCCACCGTCACGCCGGCGGGGTCCACCTGCGCGGCGCAGTCCCGGGCCGGCTGTCCATCCACCCACACGCGCCCCGCCGCAATGGCTTTTCTCGCCTCTCCCCGGCTCAATCCCGCCAGCGCGGCGGCCTTGTCCAATCGCATATCCGTCCCCCGTCATTTCCATTTTTTTCCAGATTTGGCAGATTTTTCAAATTAGACAGTTATGATTTTCCTGTGTCATTTCCCCGCAACTTATCGCATTTTTGTACCGTCTTAGTACCGCAAAAATGATAGATACAACCCGCCCGGATGCCTATAATGGAGGGTAGTGTACCGGGCCGAACATCGGCTTTTATCAGTATAAACCGTAACCCGCTGCACGTCAAGACAGGAGGGGTTCAGATGAGTAAAAAGAAAAATCGCAAGCGCCGCGTCAATCGCGTAAGCCAGATCACGGCGGTGGTGACTGTGTTGATTTTCTGCGGCGCGGCGTCGATACCGGTGCTGCTGACCGCCGCTCAGCGTGCCCAGCAGGCCAAGCAGGCCCCGGCGGTTCAGCCGGCGGAGCAGGACAGCGGCACATCCCATGCCGACCTGGAGATGGCGGACCTGATCGCCCCGGTGATCACCCTGGCGCCGGAGCCCACCCCCGAGCCGACGGCCGTTCCCACGCCGGAGCCCACCCCCACCCCCACCGTCGAGCCCACGCCCGAACCCACGCCCACGCCCTTTGCCTATCTGCCGGTGGTCTATCGCGCCAATACCGACCAGAAGCGCATCGCCGTGACCGTGGACGACTGTTATCAGAAGGACAACCTGAAGACCATCGTGGACCTGGCCGTGAAGAACGGCGCGAAGCTGACGCTGTTCCCCGTGGGCGAAAACCTGAAGCTCTCCGGCATGCCGGAAATCATGCAGCGCTGCGCCTTTGAGCTGGGCTTTGAGATCGAAAACCACACCTACAGCCACGCCCGCATCTTCCGCCTGCCGGAGGAGGAGATGGCCGCGGAAATCTGGAACCAGCACCAGGCGCTGAACCAGGCCCTGGGCGTGGATTACAGCCAGCACTTCCTGCGGCTGATGGGCGGCGACGGCGAGACCGACCAGCGCACCCACAACTACCTGCAGCAGCTGGGCTACTACGGCATCGCCAAGTGGAGCGTTTCCGGCTCGGATTCGGAGATGGAGCAGATCAAAAACTCCCTGTCCCCGGGCCAGGTCTACCTGTTCCACACCACCGACGCCGACACGGCGAAGCTCAAGAAATTCATCCCCTGGGCGGTGAGCCAGGGCTATGAACTGGTGACGATGAACGAGCTGCTGGGGCTGCCGGACAACGAAACGGCGCTGCTGACGCAGCAGAGCATGCCCGTCCCCGCCAGTTACACCCTCGACCGCCACACCGAGAAGCTGGGCGACTACACCTGGGTGGTGCTGCAGCTGCAGGAGGCGCTGCGCCGCCAAGGCTACCTGGTGATGGACGGCCCCAGCACCGGCTACTACGGCAAAAAGACCGCAAAGGCCGTGTCGGACTTCCAGGCCGCCCACGGGCTGACGGTCTCCGGCGAGGCCGACGGCGAGACGCAGGATCTGATCCTGGCGAATGGTTGATGAAAAGCAATCCTCGCTTTCCCCTCCACGGGGAGCGGGGATCGCTTTTGCCTGTTCCCCGTCTCTCCCGTCAATCCCTGCCGCTATTACAGCGCGGCGCGCCGTTTTCTTTCGGCGCGCCGCAGTTTTTTGTCTCTCTGGTATATTTTGCGAGAAAGCGTCCATGCTAATATCACAACGCCGGGAAACCGGCCAAGAGAAGGAGATGTTTTTCATGCTGGATCGCATTTCACTGGTGCTGAGCATCATC
>CAMVBO010000223.1 GCA_947165745.1 uncultured Clostridia bacterium
ACCCGCTTCCCGCCGGAGCCCAACGGCTATCTGCACATCGGCCACGCCAAGGCCCTGTGCGTGAACTTCGGCATCGCCCAGAAGTACGGCGGCAAGTGCAACCTGCGCTTTGACGACACCAACCCCACCAAGGAGGAGACCGCCTTCGTGGAGGGCATCCAGCGGGACATCGAGTGGCTGGGCTACAAGTGGGACAAGCTCTACTTTGCCTCGGATTTCTTCGATCGCCTGTATGAGATCGCCAAGGACATGATCCGCCGCGGCGTGGCCTATGTGGACGACCAGTCTCCCGAGGAAGTGCGGGCCAACCGCGGCACGCTGACCAAGCCCGGCGTGAACAGCCCCTACCGGGACCGCCCCGTGGAGGAGAACCTGGACCTGTTCGAGCGCATGAAGAACGGCGAGTTTGAGGAGGGCACCCGGGTGCTGCGCGCCAAGATCGACATGGCCAACCCCAACGTGCTGCTGCGCGACCCCACCATGTACCGCATCAACCGCCACAGCCACCACCGCACCGGCGACAAGTGGTGCATCTATCCGATGTACGACTTCCAGCATCCGATCCAGGACGCCATCGAGGGCATTTCCCACTCGCTGTGCTCGCTGGAGTATGAGATCCATCGCCCGCTGTACGACTGGTTTGTGGAGCAGGCCCGGGTGACCGAGCGTCCCCCGAGGCAGATCGAGTTCGCGCGGCTGAACATCGAGCGCACGGTGATGAGCAAGCGCCACCTGCGCAGGCTGGTGGAGGAGCATGTGGTGTCCGGCTGGGACGACCCCCGCATGCCCACGCTGGTGGCCATGCGCCGCCGCGGCTATCCCGCCGCCGCCATCCATGACTTCATGGGCCGCATCGGCGTGGCGAAGAACGATTCCTTGGTGCAGGGCCACGTGCTGGACGACTGCGTCCGCGACGCCCTGGCCGATTCCGCGCCCCGCCCCATGGCGGTCATCGACCCGTTGAAGGTGGTGCTGACCAACTGGCCGGAGGGCGAGGTGGACCGCCTGACCGTCGTCAATCACCGCGATCACCCCGAGTTCGGCACCCGCGAGGTACCCTTTGGGCGCGAGCTGTACATCGAGCGCGAGGACTTCATGGAGGAGCCCATCCCGGGCTTCAAACGCATGGCTCCCGGCCGCGAGGTGCGGCTGATGGGCGCGTACATCGTCCGCTGCGACGAGGTGGTGAAGGCCGATGACGGCAGCGTGGCGGAGCTGCGCTGCACCGTGGACATGGACAGCCGCTCCGGCTCCGAAGGCTCGAACCGCAAGCTCAAGACTGGCGTGCTGCACTGGGTCAGCGCCGAGGACGCCGTGCCCAGCGAGTTCAGGCTCTATGAGCCGATCCTGGAGTCCGAGGCCGACGGGGCGCAGGCGCCCGCCGAGGCGGAGCTGGACGAGAGCGGACAGGTGGTCGACGCGGAGAACGACGATTTCATGAACCACCTGAACCCCAACAGCCTGACGGTGAAGCGGGGCTATTGCGAGTCCTGGACCGCGAAGCAGCCCGTCGGCGCCGCCTTCCAGTTCCAGCGCATCGGCTATTTCTGCAAGGACCCGGATTCCACCGAGGCCTTGCCGGTGTTCAACCGCACCGTGCCGCTGAAGGACACCTGGGCGAAGGTGGCCGGGAAATGACAAATGATTGATGTCCCCGACCTGCGCGACGTCCGCCAATCATGCATAGATCCAATCACGACAGGGGCGTCACAACGGCGCCCCTGCCCTTGCGGTAGGATGGGATTCGCGCCGTTTTTTGCCCGGTTTTTCGCCATAACGAAATTTTTTTGAGTTTTTACAAATCCATTGGCAAATGTGACTTATTATGACACAGCTTCTGTGCTATAATGGGGCCGTATGAAGGAAGTTTCGGGCCTCGATCCAGGCCCGCGGAAAGCCGCCGGCGCCGTGCCGCGGCGATAGATTGTAAACCGATATTGGAGCGAAACAGTGACCACTGAACGCAATTCTCGAAACAGAGCCGACGCCGGGAACGTTCAAAGGGCGGCGGCGCGTCCGGCTCCCGGCACGCGGCCGGCGGCAAGGACGATGCGGGCGAAGCCCGGCACCCGGCCGGCGGCGCGGGTAGCCGCGCAAAGGCGGCAGCCCCGGTCCGGCAGACCGCCTGTTGGCCAGGGGGGTCCCCGCAGGCGCGGGATTCCCGCGAAGGCGCGGCTGGCGCTGTTCGTGCTGGCGACGGCGCTGGTGGTGTTCGGCGTGGTGAAGCTGATCCAAACCACCGCCGAGAACAGCAAGGAGCGCTTCCTGGACAATGTGTTCGTCAACGGCGTCGCGCTGGCGGGCCATACCCGGGAAGAGGGTTACGCCATGATGGCCCAGGCCAAGGCGGATCGCCTCAATACCATTTACAACCTGACCTACAACGGCCAGACCTACAGCTTCAAGCCCGCGGATTTCGGCGTCGATCTGGACTATGAGTCCGAGATGGAGCGGGCGTGGAACCTGGGCCATGTGGGTGACAGCGCCACCATCAACCAGCTCAAGGAGAACCTCAAGGAGGTCCCCGCCGAATTCAACAGCGAGATTCACTACGATGAAAGCGCCCTGAACGCCTACATCGACAACTTGGCCGATGCGCTGTACGTCGCCCCCGTGGACGCGGAGGTGGTCGTGACGGAGGAAAAGCCGGTGATCCAGGTGGCCTCCCAGAGCGGCCAGGAGCTGGACAAGGACAAGACCCGGGAGAACCTGGAGGCCCTGATCCTGACCGGCGAAGGCGACACCCAGCTGCCCGTGGAAATCCTTGAACCCACCATCTCCTCCGACAACATGGAGATGAAGGTGGTGGCCAAGTTCTCCACCGATGTCAGCTTCCGCGGCGCGGCCAGCCGCAGCAACGTTCGCCTGGCGCTCAGCTTTTTCAACGGCTATGTGGTCTATCCCGGCGATACCGCCGATTTCAACCAGATCGTCGGCCCCCGCACCGAGGGCCGGGGCTTCAAGAAGGCGCCTGAATACGCGGGCAACGAGCTGAAAAAGGGCGTCGGCGGCGGCGTGTGCCAGGCCAGCACCACCCTGTACAACGCCGTGATCATGGCCAACATGACCATCCTGGAGCGGCACAGCCACAACATGACCGTCAGCTACGTGGAGCCCAGCCAGGACGCCGCCGTGGAGTACGGATCGGAAGGCAAGGACTTCATCTTCCGCAATGACACCGACCATGCCATCTACATCTACACCAACGTGGACAAGGAAAACGCCACGGTGACGATCTACGGCACGCGGCCGGAATACCACTACGAGCTGAAATCCGTGGTGGTGGATGAAAAGAAGAGCGAGCGCAAGCGCTATGAGAACGACATGTCGGGCAAATATGTGTACTACATCACCGACAAGCCCGTGCTCAAGACCAAGGGCCACGGCAGCTGCCACAGCGAGGGCTGGGTGGTGGCCTATGACTGGGACACCAAGGAAGAGGTCAGCCGCGAGCAGATCAGCTATGACGCCTACGTGGCGGGCATGAACGTGTACTGGCGCGGCGTGCACGACGCCCAGGGGAACGTGGTCGATCCAAACCAGAAGAACGAGGACGCTTAGCCGGGCGTCGGCGACATTCGACATTACAAAAGAGAGGGGCGTGGGCCGTTTGAAGCAGTGCTTCCTGACCCGGCGCGGGCCGAAGGCCATCGGGCCTTATTCCACGGCGGCAATTCTCGACGGCATCTGTTATCTGTCGGGCATGGTTCCCGTCGATCCCGCCACCGGCAAGCTGGCGGGGGAAGACATCGAGTGTCAGGCCCGACAGGTGTTTGAAAACATAAAAACCGTTTTGGAGGAATTGAACGCCTCCATGGCGGACATATTGAAAACAACCGTGTTTCTGACCGATCTGAGCACCTTCGGCGCGGTGAACGAAATCTACGCGGAATACTTCGGCCCGGACTATCCGGCCCGCAGCTGCGTGCAGGTTTCGGCGCTGCCTATGGGGGCGCGGATCGAGGTGGAGGCCGTCGCCTCCCTGAAATGACGGTTTTTTTGTGGGCTTTGGCTTGCATGATAGACGGGGGATACCAAATTCGGCATAACGAAGGAGTGTAGGGTTTTATGTTTGAAACCGCGAATATCTCGATCTTCGCCGGCAGCGGCGGCCGTACCTTTGCGGAGCGCATGTGCGCGTATATGGGCAAGCCGCTGGGCTCTTCCGAGGTGATCACCTTCTCGGAGGGCAACACGTTTGTGCGCATCAACGA
>CAMVBO010000224.1 GCA_947165745.1 uncultured Clostridia bacterium
ATCGTGATGCCGATCTGCTTGAAGCACCAGTACACCAGGCCGCTGCAGTCGAAGCAGGTGGGGTTGGTCTTGTTGTAGCCGCCGCCGTAGACATAGGGCTTGCCCAGCTGCAGCTGCGCCAGATAGATCACGTACTCCAGCTTTTCAGAGTTGCTCATGTCGGCGCTGTACTGGTTGGTGATGGAGGTGACGGACTTGTACTCGTTGATGGGCACCTGCACGCTGGTGTCGGTGCCGTACACGTCCAGCTTGGCCTTGGCGTTCTTGCCGTTGTAGGCGGTGACCGTCACGGTGACGGTGCCGGCGCTGATCGCGGTGACGGTGCCGTCCTCGGCGACGGTGGCGATGCTGGGATCGCTGGAGGTGAAGCGTACGCTGCCGCCGTATCCCTTGGGGAAGGAGACCTTGTACTTATTCACATCGCCCACATGCAGCCTGCCCTTGGCGGGTGAGATAGACACCTTCTTGGGCTGCTTGTACACGGTGATCCTGCAGCTGGCCCTGAATCCGTTGGTGGTGGCGACGGTGATGGTGCAGCTGCCCTTCTTCACGCCGGTGACCTTGCCGTCGGCGCTCACCTTGGCGATTTTGCTGTTGCTGCTCGTCCAGAACAGGGTGGAGGCGCACCCGTTTTCGCCCTCGGGGATACCCAGCGTGGGCGTCAGCCCGGTGAAGCCCTCCTTCACGCCGATGCTCCTGGAGCTCAGGTTCAGCGTGATGCCGGTGGGCGCGGGGGCGACGGTCACGGGCAGGGCCGCGGTCTTGCCGTTGTAGGTGGTGGCCACCACGATGGCGCTGCCAATATGGACGCCGGTCATCTGGCCGGTGACGGGGTTCAGCTCCAGGCAGTCGATGTCCTGGGAATCGGGGCTCAGGGAAAAGGTGATGCCGGGGTTGGCCTTCTTGCCCTTGCCGTAGCTTACGCTGAGGGAGGGCTTGTAGCCGGCGCCCTGGGCCAGGGAAAGCTCGGGGAGGGAGAAGGCAATGCCGGTGGGCGCGGCCTTGACGGTCAGCTTGCACTTGCCGCTCTTGCCGTTGTGGGCCTTCACCGTGATGGTGGCCGTGCCCTTGCCCACGGTGGTGACCAGGCCGTTCTGATCGACGACGGCCACCTTGCTGTTGCTGGTATACCACCTGAAGGTGTTGGAGGCGTAGCCGCTGGGCACCGTGAAGCGCAGCTGGTAGGTGACGCCGTCCGCGCCCAGGCTCAGCTTGGTGGGCTTCATGTTCAACTTCTTCGGCGCGGGGAGCACCCGCACCGTGCAGGCCACCTCCGGGCTGTCCTCGGACATCCTGGCGTAGACGGTGGTGGTGCCCTTCTTGACGCCGGTGATCTTGCCGCTGGCGTCCACCCTGGCGATCTTGGGGTTGTCCACGCGCCAGGCGATGGGGGGCAGGATCGCGCCTTCGGGCTCGGCGACGACGGTCAGGCCGGTGTAGCCCTCCTTCACGCCGATGGTGATGACCTCCGCGCTCAGCGTGATGCCGGTGGCGGGGCCGATGTCTTCGGGGGCGGCCACGGCCTGTTCCCCTTCGTCGGTGGGATATTCAATGCCCTCCTGGGCCGGGTCGATGCTTTCAACGGGGTCGTTTTCCGAAACGGTGGTTTCAATTTCCGTAACGGTGGTTTCGATTCCCTGAACGGGATCGGAGCCCTCCGTCGGCGCGGGGGTCTCTTCCTCGGTTCCCTCCACGACCAGGCCGGTGCTGCTGTCAACCACCAGGGCTTCGGCCACCTCCGCCTCGATGACTTCGTTGACCTCCTCCGCCAGTGCAGCGGGCAGACTCGCGGCGCACAACAGCGCCAGGGCCAGGGCGTAGCACAACAACCGTTTCATAAACTGCCTCCATATTTGCAAGTGATGGCCCGCAAAACCGCGCGCCTACACGACAAACCAATATTTAGTTATATTTTACCACAGGAAAGTATTAAATGTCAACGTTTCGTAATATTTATGCATGGCAAAACCGTGTCAAATGAGTGGTTTTTGGAAGAAGAATCGGTGAAGGGCGGGATAAACCGCCGCGAACCAAGAAAAAAGCCCCCGGGCGGCGCTGGATTTGTCATAATATTTAAACATGTCCGCTCCGGACGATATTTGCATTTTTCAAAGGGGCAATTCTGCAAAACATGGCCATATCTGTCCGCGCACGGCGGAATTGTGTGGCGGGATTGCGCAGGGTGAGGGGAACAGGTGCAAAAATAACGCATTTGCCCCTTGAAATCCGGGCATAAAATATGTATAATATCGCTATCCAAATAAGGGAGGTACTTTCCTATGAAAAAGGTTATCGCACTTGTACTGGCCATGATGCTGGTCCTCTGCGCGGCCGGCATGGCCGAGAACGTGGTCAGGATCGGCGTGTTTGAGCCCTCCACCGGCGACAGCGGCGCGGGCGGCAAGCAGGAGATCCTCGGCATGCAGTACGCCAACCAGGAGACCCCTACCGTCGAGATCGGCGGCGAGGAGTACAAGGTTGAGCTGGTCTACGCCGACAACGGCTCTGACGCCACCAAGGCGCCCTCCGCGGCGAACGACCTGGTTTCCAAGGACGTGTCCGTGGTGCTGGGCTCCTACGGCTCCAGCGTGTCCAAGGCCGGCGCGCCCATCTTCGAGCAGGCCGGCATCCCGGCCATCGGCGTCACCTGCACCAACCCGCAGGTCACCGACAGCCCCAATTACTGGCGCATCTGCTTCACCGACCCCTTCCAGGGCGGCACCGTGCTGGCCAGCCTGGCCTACAACACGCTGGGCGCGACGACCGTCTATGCGCTGGCCGAGGCGGGCAACGACTATGACGCCGGTCTGGTCAACTACTTCACCGAGGCCTTCGAGGCCCTGGGCGGCACCGTGATCCCGGATTCCTTCGCCACCGGCAATTCCGACTTCACGGGCCTGCTGAACAACGCCACCGGCTATGGCGCGCAGGTGCTGTTCTGCCCCGTGTCCATCGCCTATTCCACCCAGATCATCCAGCAGGCGGCCAGCCAGGGCGTGGCCTTCACCCTGCTGGGCGGCGATACCCTGGACAGCAACGTCGTGGCCAATGCCGCCAAGGATACCAACGTGACCCTGTACGTCAGCACCTTCTATCAGGAAGGCGCGAACGCCGAGTTCGACCAGAACTTCAAGGACTGGCTGAACGCGAATCCCGAGATGCTGACCAACAACGGCGGCAACGACATGATCTCCGCCGTCAGCATCATGGGCTATGACGCCTACTATGTGGCGCTGGAGGCCCTGAAGGCCGCCGGCTCCACCGCGCCTGCCGACGTGATGGCCGCGCTGCCCTCCGTGGTGTACGACGGCGTTTCCGGCCACATCGAGTTTGACGAGAAGGGCGACGCGAAGCGCGATTCCGCCGTCATCAAGACTGTCAACACCGAGACCGGCGAGTGGGAGTTCGTGACCGAGCAGAAGGTCGACTGATTTCCGATACAGACCTCAGCCTGATGCGGCGCGGGCGATGCCCGCGCCGCATTTCAACGTCAATACAGTTAGGAGCGTTCCCGTTATGTGGAATACCATATTTCCCTACCTGCTTTCGGGTATATCGGTGGGGGGCCAGTACGCCCTGATCGCCATCGGCTACACGATGGTCTACGGCATACTGCGCCTGATCAACTTTGCCCACGGCGACGTGTTTATGGTGGCGGGTATCGTGATGGTCTACATGGCCGCCAGCGGCATGCCGCTGTGGCTGTGCATTCCCATGGTGCTGATCGTCACGGCGCTGGTGGGCTTCATCATCGAGCGGGTGGCCTATAAGCCGCTGCGCAACGCGCCCCGCATGAGCGCCATGATCTCGGCCATCGGCGTCAGCTACACGCTGCAAAACCTGGTGCTGTACATCACCGGCGGCCTGAACCAGCTCTATCCGACGATTCCCTGGATCTCCGATTCCGTGACCATCTTCGGCGCGACCACCAAAATGGTGACCATCGTCACGCCTTTTTTGACGATCCTCCTCGTGGTGGCGCTGGTGCTGCTGATCAACCACACCAAGATCGGCATGGCCATGCGCGCCGTGTCCAGGGATTTTGAGACCAGCCAGCTGATGGGCATCAAGATCAACAACGTCATCTCCATGACCTTCGTCATCGGCACGGCCCTGGCGGGCGTGGCTTCGCTCCTGTACTTCACCAACTATACCACCGTCATACAGACCTCCGGCGCTATGCCGGGCC
>CAMVBO010000225.1 GCA_947165745.1 uncultured Clostridia bacterium
CGTCCTCCAGGGCGTGCTCGCGCATCTGGCCGTGGCCGATGGCGATGCGCGCCTCCGGCACCAGCTTCTTCAGCCGTGTATACATCATTTCGATGGTCTGCACCCGGTTGTGCAGCACATAAACCTGACCGCCCCGGGACAACTCCCGCAGGATGGCGTCGCGCACCAGCCCGTCGGAGTATTCCACCACGTAGGTCTGCACCGGATAGCGCTCCTCCGGCGGGGATTGCAGGAGGGACATGTCCCGGATGCCCACCATGGACATGTGCAGCGTGCGCGGGATGGGTGTGGCCGTCAGCGTCAGCACGTCCACCGAGCGCTTCATCTGCTTGATGGCCTCCTTGTGGGTGACGCCGAAGCGCTGCTCCTCATCCACCACCAGCAGACCCAGGTCCTTGAACTGCACGTCCTTGGCCAGCAGCCGGTGAGTGCCCACCACCACGTCCAGCTCGCCGGACTTCAGCTTTTCGATGATCTGCTTCTGCTCAGCGGCCGTCTTGAAACGGCTGATGGTCTCCACCCGGATGGGGAAGCCGGCAAAGCGGTTCAGCATCGTGGCGTAATGCTGCTGCACCA
Source organism: uncultured Clostridia bacterium (assembly GCA_947165745.1). The sequence goes on from CAMVBO010000225.1 coordinate 577, forward strand.
GGATCGTGGTCGGGGCCAGCATGGCGGCCTGCTTGCCGCTCATCACGCACTTGAAGATGGCCCGGAGCGCCACCTCCGTCTTGCCATAGCCCACGTCGCCACACAGCAGCCGGTCCATGATCTTGGGCTTCTCCATGTCCCGCTTGATGTCCTCGATGGCAGCCAGCTGGTCCGGCGTCTCCTCCCAGGGGAAGCCGTCCTCAAACTCCCGCTGCCAGGGGGTATCCGGGTCGAAGGCGTAGCCGGGGATGGACTCGCGCTGGGCGTACAGCTTTAACAGATCGCCGGCGATGGCCTGGATGCTCTGGCGCACCTTGCTCTTCTGCTTCTGCCACTCGCCGCCGGACAGCCGGTTCAGCTTCGGGGATTCGCCCTCGCTGCCGATGTACTTCTGCACCCGATCCAGCTGGTCCGTGGGCACATAGAGCTTGTCGCTGCCCTGATAGCGGATGTGCAAAAAATCACGATAGGTGCCGTCGCTGGCCAGGCGCACCATGCCCATATACTGGCCGATGCCGTGGTTTTCGTGGACGACATAGTCCCCCACCTTGAGGTCGGTGAAGGCGGCGATCTTTTCGCCGGTGCCCGCGCGGCTGCGGCTGCGCTGGCGGTTGACGCCGTAGATGTCCGACTCCGCCACCACGGCGAACTTCACGCCGGGATACAGGAAGCCCCGGTTCAGGGTCAGCGGGAAGATCAGCGGCTCGCCGGGGGTCAGCGCCTCGGGGATTTCCGTGACAAAGGGCGCGGAACTGCCCTGGGTGGCGATGGCGCCCTGGAGGCGCTCGCCACGGGCCGTGCCGCCCGCCAGCAGCGCGACGGTCCACCCGTCCGCCTTCCAGCGGTTCAGATCCCGGGCCAGCTCCTTGACGTTGCCCTGGTAGGCCGCCGAATTGCGGCACTCGAACTGGATCAGCGCCTGGGGCCTGAAATCCTGCTCCGTGCGCAGGAACATGTTGGTGAGCAGCGTCGCGCGGCCCTCCAGCTTTTTCAGCAGGTCGTCGTAGCTGATCATCAGCGCCGCCTGGGCCGGCAGGGCCTCCTGCCGCTCCAGCGCGGCCTCGAAGCGCTCCTTGAACTCAAGAAAGCGATTCTCGCAGCGCTCCCGCAGCCGGTCGGGCTGGTCAAACACCACGATGGGGTCGTGCAGGTAGTCCGCCGGGGTCTGGCCATAGTCCAGCAGCACCGGCAGCAGGGAGTCCGCACCGTCGGGCATCCGGCCCGTGCGCAGCGCCTCCAGCACGTTTTCGTAATTGCGGCGCAGCGCGGAGCCCACCGTCACCCGGGCGGGCATCTGGATCACCGCGTTTTTCGCGCCCTTTTTGCGGGGCTTGGGCGAAGCTTCGCCCTCTTCCTCCTCGTCCTCGCGGGTCAGTTTCAGAAACTCGTCGAAGGGGATCAGGTTGAACTCCTGCTCGATCTTCTGCTGGCGATCCGCCGCCGCGCTGCCCAGGCCGCCCTCCAGCATGCCCTGCAGGGCCTCGACCGCCCTCTCCCGGGCGTCGCTGTCCAGCAGGATCTCCTGGGCCGGGTACAGCTTCAGGCTGGGCCTCCGGGAGATGGAGCGCTGGGTCATCACGTCGAAGGACCGGATGGAGTCGATCTCGTCGTCGAAGAATTCCACGCGCAGGGCGTTGGAGCCGCCCACGGGATAGACGTCCAGTATGCCGCCGCGCAAGGCGCACTGGCCCCGGGCCTCGACGAGATGCACGCGCTCGTAGCCCGCGGCGGTCAATTTTGCCATCAGCTCGGCGGGCTCCATCCGCTCGCCCTCGTTCAGAGCGATGATCCGCGCGTCGAAATCCGCCGCCGGGGCCAGGCGGAACAGCATGGCGTCCGCCGCCACCACCAGCGCCTTCACGCCGCCCGTCAGGCAGTCGCCCAGGGCTTCGATGCGCCGCATGGACAGCTCGCGGCTGGAGGCGGCGCTCTTTAAAAACGTGATATCCCTGGCGGGCAGGTGCCGCGCCGCGCCGGACAGCAGCACGTTCAAATCCTCGGTCATGCGCGCCGCGGCCTGGTCGTTGGGCTCGATCACCAGCAGCGGCCGGTTCAGCTTCCGGGCCGTCGCCGCCAGCAGATGCGCCCGCTGCGCGTCGTCCGGGCCATAAGCAGAATAGACGCCCGGCTTTTCCAGCGCGCGCGTCAATTCCCGGAAGGGCGGCAAGCCCTCCATCGGCTCAAACAGGCAGTTCAGGTTCCAGTTGGTGTCTTGCATGTTTTTCTTAATTAGGAATTAGGAATGACGGTACAAATCCTGCGGATTTATTTGATTGTAACACCTTCAATTACCCGCGTTCCATGATTCAGAAATCCGCAAGGATTTCAACATCAATTCCTCATTCCCCATTCCCCGTTCCTCATTATCCATTCAGTTTCCCCACCAGCTGCCGGGCGGCGTCCACGCCGTTTTCGATCAGCTCGGCGATCACGTCGGCGGCGCCCACGTAGGCGTCGAACATGGTCTGGCGCAGCTCCTTGCTCTCGTAGCCGGACAGCACCCAGTCCTTCATGTCCCAGCCCTCGGCGGGCCGACCGATGCCCACCCGCACCCGGGGAAAGTTGTCCCGTCCCAGCAGATAGATGATATTGCGCATGCCGTTGTGGGTGCCGGCACTGCCGCTGGGGCGAAAGCGCAGCTTACCCTCGGGCAGGTCCACGTCGTCATAGACCACGATCAGCTGGTCGTCCTCGGGCTTGTACCAGTTGCAAAGCTGCACCACGCTTTCACCGGAGAGGTTCATAAAGGTCTGGGGCTGGCAGAGCGCCACCCGCTGGCCGCGAATCCGGCCCTCGCCCACGGCGGCCTTGCAGCGCAGCTTCTGAATGGGGATATCGTACTTCTGGCTGAGCACCTCCGTCACGTCAAACCCCACGTTGTGGCGGGTGTGCTGGTATTTCCGGCCCGGGTTGCCCAGGCCCACGATCACATACATTGCGCGTCCTCCAAACGGAATCATCCTCTCCGGTCATTGTACATTCCCGACCCTGGTCTTGTCAAGCCGATTTTCGCCGAAGTCCTATGGCCTCCGGCGAACCGACCAACCCCGCTTCGCGGCGGTTGCCTAATCGGGCCTGAAGTAAAAAACAGGCTTCGGTCTGTTTTTTCAGACTTTGGCCTGTTTTTTGTCATTTCGACTGCCGTCGGAATGGGAATATCCTTTGCTGCGCTCAGGATGGTTTCCTTCGGAGGTCACTTTTTCTTCATAAAGCTGGGCACGTCCGGGGTGAAGCCGCGGCGGTTCTGGGGGCGCGGGGCCTCCTGGCCGTCCTCCTGATAGACGCGGCGGCGGGGGGCATTGGCCCGCTCGGACCGGCGCTGCTCGCGCTGCTCATAGCCGTCCAGATCGCGGTCCCTGGGGGCGCGCTCGCGGGGGCGGCGCTCAAAGATCGGGGAGACGGGCTCTTCCTCATAGCGGGAGGCGCGGGCCGGACGCTCCGGCTGCTCCTCGTCGTCCAGGTTCAGCTCCTTGTTCTCGCCGATGGAGGACGCGCTGCGGCTGGCGCTGAAGGCAGGCTTTTCAAAGCCGGTGGCGATCACGGTGATCTTCACCTCGTCGCTCATGGTCTCGTCGATGC
>CAMVBO010000226.1 GCA_947165745.1 uncultured Clostridia bacterium
AGCTCAAACACGCCGTTGCGGATGGAGCCCTGGCCGTTTTCGCCGCCGGGGATGACGTGCTTCAGCTTCGTGATGCGGTACTGCCGCGCATAGGCGCTGAGGATGGATTCCCAGCCCTCCACGCAGACCACCGCGATGACGTCGATGTCCGGGTGCTTCTCGAAGGCCTCCAGCGTGTAGGCGATGACCGGCTTGTCGTTCACGGTCAGAAACTGCTTGGGAATGTCCTGCCCCATGCGCATGCCCCGGCCGCCGGCGATGATGAGTGCAATATTCATGGCGTTTACCTCTTGTATCCTGTCGCTCTGGGCCTCGTATGGCCCCAATAACCCATTATATTGAAATTATAAACGAACGACAGGAACCTGTCAACTGGATTTGAGGCCGTTTTGACGTTGGAAGGGCAGCCACTTTGCGTTTCGGTTAAATCCACCGGCAATGTTAACTTGACAAATCCACTTATAGCCGTACAATTAGATTGTCTAACTAAGTTTCGACGACATTGTGACGACCTGACCTGGGGAGGCGCAGAGGCATGGACGCGCTGGGCAATGAACTGAACCGGCTGCTGGTGGACACCTACCGCGCCGCGGGCAAGATCGAGCAGGTGATGCTGGCCGATCTGTCCGACGGCAAGCTGAGCCTGTCCGAGATGCGCGCCATCGAGTGCGTGGGCGTCAGCCGCCGGAAGGGGCGCACCGTCACAGAGATATCCCAGGACCTGGACATCACGCTGCCCTCGGTCACGGCCATGATCAAGCGCCTGGAGCAGAAGGGCTATGTCACCAAGCAGCGGGGCCTGGAGGACGGCCGCCAGGTGCACATCCACCTGACGGACTCCGGCATGCACGCCTACATCGGCTATCTGTTCGCCCAGCGCAAGATGATCAACGCCGTGCGCCGCTGCGTGGAGGACGAGGACGTGACCGTGCTGATTCGGTCGCTGAAGTGCTTAAACGAGTTCTTTGTCGAAAAGATGAGGGAGCTGGACGACGCGCGCTGATGAGGGCCGCGCCCGGGAAAGAATCGTCACCGATTGGAGGTCATTCTCTTGAAAATACTGGGAACCGGCAGCGCGCTGCCGAAGAAGGTCGTGAAGAACGACGACCTGGCAGCGTTCCTGGACACCAACGACGAGTGGATTTCCACCCGCACCGGCATCAGGGAGCGCCGGGTGCTCTCGGATGAGACGCTGCAATCCCTGGCGGAGCAGGCGGGACGGGCCGCGCTTGAAAACGCGAATGTCACGCCGGAGGAGATCGACTACGTGTTGGTGTCGACCGTCCAGGCGGAAACCATGAGCCCTGCGCTGGCCTGCGACATCCAAAGCGCCATCGGCCTGAAGTGCATGGGCATGGACATCAACGGCGGCTGCACCGGCTTCATCGCGGCGCTGGCCGTGGCCGAGGGCCTGATCGCCTCCGGCAGGGCCCGCAAAATCCTGATCGTCAGCGCGGAGGCGCTGTCCCGCTTTGCCGACTGGACCGACCGATCCACCTGCGTGCTGTTCGGCGACGCCGCCGGCGCCGCCGTGGTGGGCGAGGGGAAGGGCATCGTGGATATCCGCTTTGCCAGCGAGCCGAGGCGCGACGTGCTGTGCGCGTCCACCCCGCCGGGAAACAGCCCCTTCGCTGTCGATCCCGTGCCCGCCCAGTATCTGAAAATGCAGGGCCAGGAGGTCTACAAGTTCGCCGTGTCCCACTCCTTCAAGGACATCAAGGCGATGCTGGAGGCCCACGATCTTCAGCCGGAGGACATCGACTTCTATGTGCTGCACCAGGCGAACATGCGCATCCTTGAGGCCGTCCGCACCCGCCTGAAGGTGGACGAGGGCCGCTTCCCCCACAACATCGAGCGCACGGGCAACACGTCCTCGGCCACCATCCCGGTGCTGCTGGACGAGCTGAACCGCGCCGGAAAGCTGAAACCGGGCTGCCGCGTGATCCTGAACGCCTTTGGCGCGGGATTGTGCACGGGTACGGCGCTGCTGGAACTGTAACGGTTCCCAAGCGCCTGCGGCATGAAATATAACCCCAACAAACATTTTTAGGAGGAAATCATCATGGACAAGATTTTTGAGAAGATCGTAGAGACCATCGTGGACGCCAAGGGCATCGACGCCGCTTCCGTGAAGCCGGAGAGCACCTTCAAGGAGCTGAACGTGGACTCCCTGGACATCGCCGAGATGGCCATGACCCTGGAGGACGAGTTCGGCATCACCATCGAGCTGGAAGAGGGCATCGCCACCGTGCAGGATCTGGTGAACCTGATTCACGAAAGGATCGCTGGCTAAAATGCTGAAATCCAGAGTTTGCGAAGCCATCGGCATTCGCTGCCCCATCTTCCAGGGCGGCATGGCCTGGGTCAGCGACGGCAAGCTGGCGGCGGCGGTTTCCAACGCGGGCGGGCTGGGCATCATTTCGGCCATGAACGCGGACGAGAACTATGTGCGCGGCCAGATCCAGCTGTGCAGAAGCCTGACCGACAAGCCCTTCGGCGTGAACATCATGCTGATGAGCCCCCATGTGGAGGCCGTGGCGAAGCTGGTCGTGGAGGAGCGCGTGCCCGTGGTCACCACCGGCGCGGGCCTGCCCGGGAAGTATATGCCGGCCTGGATCGAGGTGGGCATCAAGGTGGTGCCCGTGGTGCCCAGCGTGGCGATTGCCCGCCGGGTGGAGCGCAGCGGCGCGACGGCCGTGATCGCCGAGGGCACTGAATCCGGCGGCCACATCGGCGAATTGACCACCATGGCCCTGGTGCCCCAGGTGGTGGACGCGGTGAAGATCCCCGTGCTGGCGGCGGGCGGCATCGCCGACGGTCGCGGCATGGCGGCGGCCTTCATGCTGGGCGCCGAGGGCGTGCAGTGCGGTACCCGGTTCCTGTCCGCCTATGAGTGCGGCATCCATGAAAACTACAAGAAAAAGGTTATCGACGCCCGGGACATCGACACCCAGGTGACCGGCCGCAGGCTGGGCCACCCGGTGCGGGCGCTGCGCAATCCCTTCGTCAATAAATTCGCGGAGCTGGAGCGCGATCCCAACGTCACCGAGGAAGCGCTTTCCGCCTTCGGCACCGGCGCGGTGCGCAAGGCCGCCGTGGACGGCGATTTGCAGGGCGGCTCCTTCCTGGCGGGGCAGATTGCCGCGCTGGTGAAGAAGGAGCAGAGCGCAAAGGAGATCGTGGACGAGCTAATGACGGAGACCGAGGCCCTCCTCGCCCACGCGGCGCAGAGGCTGGGCTGATTGAACAAACCGGAGGATACGGATATGCTGAACGGTAAAGTGGCCCTCGTTACCGGCGGAGCGCGGGGCATCGGCAAGGCCATCGCCATGAAGCTGGCCGGCCAGGGCGCGGACATCGCGATTCTGGACGCGGGCAGTCTGGAGCTGTCTGAGCAGACGGCGGAGGAGATTCGCGCGCTGGGCGTCAAGGCCTTCGCGGCGCGGTGCGACATCACCGACTACGACCAGGTGACGGCCGCCGTGGCCCAGGTGAAGGAAGCGCTGGGCGGCGTGGACATCCTGGTGAACAACGCGGGCATCACCCGCGACAAGCTGGCCCTGCGCATGACCCCGGAGGACTTCGACGCGGTGCTGAACGTGAACCTGAAGGGCACGTTTTTGATGATCAAGGCGCTGTACGCGGACTTTATGAAGAAGCGCGCGGGCCGCATCGTCAACATCGCCTCCATCTCCGGCCTGATGGGCAACGCGGGCCAGGCGAACTATTCCGCCAGCAAGGCGGGCGTGGTGGGCCTGACCAAGACCATCGCCCGGGAGCTGGCCAGCCGCAACATCACCTGCAACGCCATCGCCCCCGGCTTCATCGAGACGCCCATGACCGCCTCCATGAACCAGGACGCGCTGGAGGAAGCCTGCAAGAGCATCCCGATGCGCCGCATGGGCAAGCCCGAGGACGTGGCCGCGGCCGCGGCGTTCCTCGCCAGCGACGAGGCGGGCTATATCACCGGCACGGTCATCACTGTCGATGGCGGCTTCTTCATGCGGTAAATGCGGATGGGGGAGCAAGCTCCCCGCCCAGACCAACCCGATACAGTGAGGACATTTATGAATCGAGTAGTAATTACCGGCGCGGGCGTCATTTCCCCCGTGGGCAGCGGCGCCCAGACTTTCTTTGACAACCTGATCCAGGGC
>CAMVBO010000227.1 GCA_947165745.1 uncultured Clostridia bacterium
CGGGCACGATGGCGTCCGGCCGCTCGTAGCGCAGGATCTTGGCGATGTATTCCAGCGTCAGCGGCTCCATGTACACCTTGTCCGCGATGCTGGTGTCGGTCATAATGGTGGCGGGGTTGGAATTGCAGAGGATGACCTCGTAGCCCTCCTCCTTCAGCGCCAGGCACGCCTGGGTGCCGGCGTAGTCGAATTCCGCCGCCTGGCCGATCACGATGGGGCCGGAGCCGATGATGAGAACCTTCTTGATGTCCGTGCGCTTTGCCATGTTTTTTTCCTCCATTCAGGGTTGTTGGGCCTTCCCCTCTGGGGAAGGTGTCGCGGCGCAAAGCGCCGTGACGGAAGAGGTCCTGTGCCGGTTCCTCTATGTACTTTCGCGCATGATCGCATCGATCGCTTCACACACGCTGCTGAAGTGGGTGTCGATGTCGTGGTTGCTGAACCGGATCACCCGGAGACCAACGCTTTCCAGATAAGCGGTTCGTTCTTTATCCCGTTCCTGTTCCTCCGGTTCGTAGTGTTGGGAGCCGTCTATCTCTACCACCAGCTTGCGCTTGGCACAGTAGAAATCGACGATGTAGCTGCCGAACTGCTTTTGACGGCGAAACCGGGCGGGGCAGGTGCTGAGGTAGTCGTACCAGAGGCGCTTCTCCTGTCGGGTCATGTTCATGCGCAGCTGCTGGGCGAAAGGCTTGTTGCGCTCCCTGTAATAGATGGTTTTGGTCATCTTGTCCCCCTGTGTTACACCTTCCAAGCCTTCCCCTCTGGGGAAGGTGCCCCTGGAGGGGGCGGAAGAGGTCCTTTCAGGATGGTTTCGCGCCTGCATTTCACCAGGAATGAAACGCTGTGCGTATGGTCGGGACAGAGGCGCGGGGCGAATCGTGTTGGGACCTCTTCCGACCTCGCTGCGCTCGGCCACCTTCCCCAGAGGGGAAGGCTTAATTCTTCCACTGTCTTTGGCCTTCGGCACCCATGTGGAAAGCTATTTGAGGTTGCCGAGATTCCGTATGAATGCCAGCATGTTTTCTTCCGTCTCGCGGGGGTATTCAAACCCGCACTGTTCCGCAACAAGATTTCCAACTTTGTTCCAAAGCCTCGCCGCAGCGTCGAAGGCCTCCCGGATGTGCGCAAATTCCGCGTCTGGATAAGTCGCCCTGTACAGCTGGAACAGGTCCTTTTCCAGCCTTCCCTCCAGATGGCTGTTGAGGATGCCCATGTCCACGGGCCTGCCCGCCTGCAGGCGGACGTGCCAGCACAGCATCCGGTTCAGCAGGCCGCGCACGGACACGTTCAGGTAGTACATCGCGGCGGGGAGCTCTCTCCTCAGAGTGTACTCCGCCAGCGTCTTCATCACCCACCAGAACTCGTCGCAGGCGTCCATGAATGTCTCCTGCGTGGGGACCTCCGAGAACAGGGTCTGCCTTTCTTCCAGCCGGTCGTCCATGGACAGCAGTCCGTCCTTGTCCAGCAGCTTTTGATAGGTATCGCCGATCCAGACGTCCCGCTGTTCATGCCCTCCGCAGTACCTTTCAAGGAAGGCGTCCCGGTCCATGGCCTGGATGACGATCGTCGCGCCGTCGCCAAACACCATCAGGTGGGCCTTTGTGCCCGGGAACATCTCCGGATAGCGCCGGTCGGCCCGGAACAGCAGGATGCGCCCGCCGAAGCTGTCGTGAAAGACGTCGCCGTCGTACCGGCCGATATCGCTCACGACGAAGATGAAATTCCAGCTGTGCAGGTAGGCCCGCACGGGCTGCAGGTCCGTTCGGATGACCGCCCGGACGCCGTCGTCCCTTTCGGCCAGCGCCAGAACGCTGTCGACGATCTCTTTTTCGCTTCTCATGGCCAAACGCTCCACTATGCCATCTGCCAGACGGTATTGCCCCTGTACAGCGTCTCCACGCACGCGCCGTTCACCTTCCAGCCCGCAAACGGCGTGGCCTTGCCCATGGAGAGGAAGTCCTTGGGGTCGATTTCGTATTCGGCGGAGAGGTCCCAGAGGGCGAGGCTCGCGTCCGCGCCGACCCGGATGCCGGAGTCCAGACCGAAGCGCTTGGCCGGGGCGTCCGACATCAACGAAACCAGCTTATCAAGGGGGATGACGCCTTTTTTCACCAGATGCGTGTACAGCAGCGGGAACGCGGTTTCCAGCCCCACGATGCCCATGGCGCTGCCCCTGAGGCCCTTCGCCTTTTCCTCGGCGGCGTGGGGGGCGTGGTCGGTGGCGATCATGTCGATGGTGCCGTCCTGGAGCCCTTCGATCAGCGCGGCCTTATCCTCCGCCGAGCGCACGGGCGGGTTCATCTTGAACCGGCCCTCGTCCTGAAGGTCCATGTCCGTGAGCAGCAGGTAGTGGGGCGCGGTCTCGCAGGAAAAGTTCACGCCCTCGGCCTTGGCCCTGCGGATGATCTCGACGCTCTCCTTTGTGGAGATGTGGCAGACGTGATAGCCGCAGCCGGTTTCCCGCGCCAGCTCGATGTCCCGGGCGATGGGCCCCCACTCGCTCTCGGAGCAGATGCCGGGAAGGCCGTGGGCGCGGGCGTATTCGCCGTCGTGGATGCAGCCGCCGCGCAGCAGGGAATTGTCCTCGCAGTGGGCGGCGATCAGCTTGCCCAGCGATTTCGCCTTCACCATGCCCGCGCGCATCATTTCATCGTTCTGCACGCCGTGGCCGTCGTCGGAGAAGGCGACCACGTGCCTTGCCATGGCGTCCATGTCGGAAAGCTGTACGCCCGCCTCGTTCACGGTGATGGTGCCGTAGGGGCGCACGTCGATCAACGCTTCCCTCTCGATGATGTCTAGCTCCATCCAAAGGTGCTCCACGCTGTCCGGCGCGGGATTCAGGTTCGGCATGGCGCACACGCAAGTGTAGCCGCCCCGGGCCGCAGCCCGGCTGCCTGTGGTGATGGTCTCCTTATAGGAAAAGCCCGGCTCTCGCAGATGCACGTGAACATCTGTGAAACCGGGCATACAATACAGGGGATGATCGGAAACGGGAGCCTTCGCCGGGGCGATGGAAACAACTTTCCCGCCTGAAATAACGATGTCCGACGGGACGAACTGTCCGTCCAGATAGGCCATGACGCCGCTGATCGTGCGCTGCAAGGGGCTGCCTCCCATCCTTCGGCGTTGGTCAGGGCCGAAAAAAACCTGCCCGTTCCGGCAGGACAACGCAGCGCGATATGCCGCATAGGGCGGCCCTGGCGCGAATATGGTTAATCTTGCCGGTATCCCGTACCGAATTAAAGATTAGCTTTCTTGAATGGTATTTTACCCCGCGAGGGCCGCAATGTCAATTATGGGAGTGTGAATCACAAAGTTTTAGCACATTACCCGGGGAAACAGGTTTTTCTTGACAGCACGGCATCGCTTTACTATAATAAGTACAGTTCGGCGCGACACCAGCCGCGCCGCAGGCTGAAAGGAGCGCGGAGAAAATGAGTGAAGAGCTGAACAAGATCGTGGAGAACGCGGAAGAAGTCAAGGACGAGGCCGCCAGCGCTTTCACCGAGGCGGCGGAAGCCGTGCAGGAGAAGGCCGAGGAGGTCGTCGAAAAGGTGGGAGCCGTGGCCGAAAAGGTGGCGGACGCCGCTGAGGGCGCTCAGGAGGCCCCCGGCAAGGTTCAGGAGCTGCTGGACAAGACCGACATCGACGAAAAGGTCGTCGAGGCCGCCAAGGGCCTGAAGGACAAGGCCCAGGAGCTGCTGGACAAGACCGATATCGACGAGAAGATCGTGGACGCGGTGAAGAGCGTCCCCGGCAAGGTTCAGGAGCTGCTGGACAAGACCAACATCGACGAGAAGATCGTGGACGCCGTGAAGAACGTGCCCGGCAAGGTCCAGGAAGTCCTGGACAAGACCGACGTGGACGAGAAGATCGTCGAGGGCGCCAAGGGCATCTTCGGCAAGATCGCCGATTTCTTCAAGGGCGACAAGTAATCAGTCATACGATACGGCGGGGGCTGTCTCATGTTGAGACAGCCCCCATTCTTACCGTACCTGCCCGCTTCCCTTGACGATATACTTGTAGGTCGTCAGCTCCTCCAGCCCCATGGGGCCGCGGGCGTGCAGCTTCTGGGTGGAAATGCCCATCTCGCAGCCCAGGCCGAACTCGCCGCCGTCGGTGAAGCGGGTGGAGCAGTTCAGGTA
>CAMVBO010000228.1 GCA_947165745.1 uncultured Clostridia bacterium
CTCCGCGCCCATGCTGTTCAGCACCCGCTGGAACACGGGCAGCACCTTCCACAGCATGATGGCGATGATCAGCACCAGCATCACGCCCAGCACCAGCGGATAGGTGACCGCGCCGATGATGGAGGAGCGGATGCGATCCTCGCGGGCGTAGTATTCGGAAAGGCCGTTCATAACCTTCTCCAGCTGGCCCGTCTGTTCGCCGATGCCGACCATTTCCACCATATAGGTGGGCCAGCGATCGTCCCGCTGCAGCGCCTGATAGAGCGAACCCGTCTCGGTGACGGCCTTGCTGGCGCTTTCGTACAACTCGGCATACTCGCTGCCCTTGGTCGTCTCGGCCAGGGTCTCCATGCCGTCGTACAGCGGCAGACCCGCGCTGAGAATCAGCGCCACCTGGCTGCAGAAGCTGGACAGCTCCGCGGATTCAAGCGCACGTTTATTTCCGGCCATGAACAAAAACCTCCTGTAACTGTTTGTTTTGCGTCGTTATGATATGGCTATTCAATAAGGAAGGGTTTTCCATATGGGATCAGTAGAAGCGCTCGATCTGATACTTGCTGGCGTTCAGGCAGCCGATGGCGGCCGTCGGGTCGAAGAAGACCTCCTGCCCGTCCACCACGGCCACGGTCCAGGCGTGGTAGTACCGGTCGGCATAGCCGATCATCAGCTTCGCCGGGATGCCCTGTACCCGCAGCATGCACACCATCACGGCAGACAGGTCCTGGCAGATGCCGGAGCGGTTGTCGAAGCACTGTTCGATCTCCGGCAGGGTACCGGGAGAAATGGTCTTGGCGCGCACGAAGTCATAGCTGAACTCGTTGGTCATGAAATCGCACACGGTCTTGTAGATGTCGCCCTGGGCGGCCAGCTCGTCGCTCTTCAAAACGGCGTTGGTGGTCCGCACATAGTCCACATACTGGTTGGGCACCAGGAACGCCGCGTTTTCATCCACCAGCTGGGCGCTGAGGGTGATCTTGCCCTCGGAGGAGTACTTGGAGCCGGACACGTTTTCGTACAGCGCGAAGGTGTAGTTGCCGGAACCGAGCTGCAGCGGGAACACCACGTAGTCGCCGTCGTTGTCCAGGTCGTAGTCCAGCTGGGCCCCGCTGGCATAGGTCATGCGCACCTTGAGGCGATGATTTGTGGGTGAGGAGACGCAGCACATGATGTAGCCCTGGTCCATGTGGCTGGCGTCGATGACCAGCTTGCCGTCGGACTGCATGATGTCGCCGGAGCTTTCCGGCCAGACGGCATCCTCTGAAGAGGCGTATGCCACGCTGATGGCGAAGCAAAGCCCCAACAACAGTGTGAGCAGCAAGCCCACGCGAAGGATACATAGTTTACGCATCGTGTAACACCCTCCCATAACTTTACAGATAAATTATAACATATCCTATGGGACATTGCAACGGCGCGGCGCAGAAAAAAAGGAACAAAAAATGCACAGGTTTCGGGACAAAACCCGTGAAATCCGGATTCGCCTCCACGCGGGATATTTTATTTGGTTACATTGTAACCAGTTAACATATAGTTTACTTTTTCATGCTGAAAAAATGCCGCCAGGGTATATCTTTTTTCTTAACTTTGTAGTATAATAACTTATGGTACGTTAAAAAAGCGGTATTGTATCGCAGCAATCCGAGAGGAGACGGACTATGGCAACCCTGCTGTATGCCGAAATCTACCTCATATGTATCATCATCGTCTGGCTGTGCCTGTATTGGGTCACCAGGCGCTCTTCGGGTTCCGCGTCCGAACGCTGGCTGCACATCACGCTGGTGGCGTTTTTGGTCAGCCACGGTGCCAACTTCCTGTTCACGCTGTTCAACGGCGCCCGGCTGATTCCGAGCCTGGTCTATCCCCTGTCCTACTTCTTTAAAACCGTCTACCACCTGTCGCTGTGCGTGGGCGTGTACACCTGGTGCGGCTATGCCGACACGGAGTGCCGGGGCCAGCTGTTCACCACCCGCAACCGGAGGCTGCTGACGGCGATCCCGCTGGTGGCAATGTTCGTGCTGATCATCAGCAATCTGTGGACCCACGCCCTGTTCACCATCAACGACGGCGAGGTCTACACCCGCAGCACCATGTTCCATCTGGAGATGGGCCTGCTGGTGGCCTTCACCGCCGCGTTCAGCGTCAAACTGATCCTGCGCCGTCAGAACGAGACCGACCCGATCAAGCGCAGCCACATGATGCTGGTGGCCTCGTTCCCGCTGTGCCTGATGATCGCCTGGGTGCTGAGCTTCATCGGCGAAGGCGTGCCGGTGATCAACGTGGCCATCACCATCGAGCTGCTGTGCCTGTTCATGGGCACCAGCACCCAGCAGATCTCCATGGACAAGCTGACCCAGGTGAACAACCGCCAGAACCTGCTGGGGTTCCTGGATTACAAGCTGCTGAACCATGACGAAAAGATCTTCCTGCTGATGATGGACCTGGATTACTTCAAGACCATCAACGACACCTATGGCCACCTGGAGGGCGACGACGCGCTGATCCGCGCCGCCACCGCGCTGAAGCTGGCCTGCGGCGGCTTCAAGCGCCGCCCCTACATCGCCCGCTATGGCGGCGACGAGTTCATCGTGGTCATCGAATCCACCAAGAACGAGGCTGAGGCGCTGATCACCCAGATTCGCGAGAGACTGGAGGAGCTGAACGCGCAGGCCCACCGCCCCTACGAGCTGAAATTCAGCATCGGCGTGGGCGAGTACCACCCCGGCATGAACGCCAACGAGCTGATCGAGGCCGCCGACCACGCGCTGTACGAAATCAAGCGCGCCCGGCCGCCCAGGCCGCATTGATGGCGGCAAGAACAGAATACGCGGGGCGTCACCATTTGGTGACGCCCCGCGCATTTTTATGTTTTCCCATCTTGAGGAAGCTGCCATTTCGGCACGGCCGGCGGCTGCGGATCACACGTCCAAAAACGCGCAGTATCCCTTGTAAGCCTCCCACAGATCCGCCTTGGAGATGGTCTCCCAGGGGGCGTGCATGGACAGCACCGGCACGCCGCAATCGATGACGCTCATGGCGTACTTGGCGCACAGCCAGGCGATGGTCCCGCCGCCGCCCACGTCCACCTTGCCCAGCTCGCTGGTCTGCCAGCACACGCCGGCGTCGTCCATCACCCGGCGCACCGTGGCCATGAATTCGGCGTTGGCGTCGCTGGCGCCGCTCTTGCCCCGGGAGCCGGTGTACTTGTTGAAGCACACGCCCAGACCCAGCATGGCGGCGTTCTTCTTTTCGAACACGCTGGCGTAGGTGGGGTCGAAGCCGGCGGAGACGTCGCTGGACAGCATGCGGCTGTTCTGCAGCGCGCGGCGCACGGAGATATCGTGATCGAAGCCCAGCAGCGCGCACAGCTCCGCCACGGTGTTTTCAAAGTAGTGGGAGTTCATGCCGGAGGCGCCCATGCTGCCGATCTCCTCCTTGTCGGTGAGCACCGCGCAAAGCGTGCAGGCCGGCACGTCCTCATAGTCCATCACGGCGCGCAGGCTGGGATAGGCGCACACCCGGTCGTCGTGGCCGTAGCCCAGGATCATGCTGCGGTCCAGGCCGCAGTCCCGGGCGCGCCCGGCGGGCACGGCCTCCAGCTCCGCGGAGATGAAGTCCTCCTCCTCCACGCCGTAGTCCCGCTCCAGCACGGCGAGCACCGCCGCCTTCACGGCGTCCTTCTCCTCATTCGGCCGGGGGGCGCTGCCGATGAGGATATTCAGGGCCTCGCCGTCGATGAACTTGCTGGCCGTCTTGCTCATCTGGTCCTGGGCCAGGTGGGGCAGCAGGTCCGTGATGCACAGCACCGGGTCGTCCTCGTGTTCGCCGATGGTCACCGGCACCACGTCGCCGTCCCGCTTCACGATCACGCCGTGCAGCGCCAGGGGCATGGCCAGCCACTGGTACTTTTTGATGCCGCCGTAGTAGTGGGTGTCCAGGTAGGCCAGCTTTTCGTCCTCAAACAGCGGGTTCTGCTTCACGTCCAGGCGCGGGGAATCGATGTGGGCGCCCAGGATGTTCATGCCCTTTTCGATGCTCTGCTCGCCGATGACGAAGGCCATGAAGCTCTTGTTCATCCACTTGCGGTACACCCGGTCGCCCGGGCCCAGGGGCTCGCCGGACTCGATCAGCGCGTCCAGGTTGCG
>CAMVBO010000229.1 GCA_947165745.1 uncultured Clostridia bacterium
TCCCTAATCCCTCGTCCCTAATCCCTCGTCCCTAATCCCTCGTCCCTAATCCCTCTCCTCGCCAATTCAGAATCCACCCTAAGGAGCATCCTATGTCCACAACGACGACTTACACACCCCTTCGCCCCTATCCGCATAATATGCCCCACACGATGTATGCGGAGCGTGATACTATGATTTCCCGCGGCGATTTGTTCAGCGCCTGCCTGGACCCGGTGGTGGGCTCGGAGCAGGGCGGCATCCGCCCGGTGCTGGTGATCCAGAACGACGTGGGCAACCGCCACAGCCCCACGGTGATCGTGCTGGCCATCACCGGCCAACAGAACAAGGCGCGGCTGCCCACCCACGTGCCCATCGCCTGCGAGGGCACGGGCCTGATGAAGGACAGCGTGGTGCTGGCGGAGCAGATTCGCACCCTGGACAAGCGCCGCCTGCGCGAGCGCATCGGCACCTTGCGCCCGGAGGTGATGGCCCGGGTGGGCGAGGCCCTCAAAATCTCTCTGGGCTTTACGCCCCAGGGGCATTGAAAAAGACGGGGACGGCTCCCCATTCCGCTTGGGGATGGGAAGCCGTCCCTTGGCCTGTGAACGGCGCTATTCCAGCGACAAGGCCGTGATCTGCCAGGCCCCCTGGGGGCTGGACACGGGTTCCGCGCGGTAGTACAGGGGCCGAACCGTGGCCAGGCGGTCGTTTTCAGCCTTGAGCAGCCCCACGCAGGGGCGGGCGTCCGGCAGGCCGTACTTCATCGGCACGCACAGGTCGCACACTTCGGCCACGGCCTCCAGCGGCGCGTTTGACGCCAGCGCGGGAGAAAGGTAGCCCGCGCACTCCCCGCCCAGCCCCGCCAGCGTGGCCTCCACGGCGGCGATCATCGCGCCTTCGGCGGTTTCCGGCCAGCGGGGAGCCCCGGCGTTCCAGACGGGCTCGCTGGATACCCGGCGCAGGCCGTGGGGCTCCGCCAGCCACTGCTCCAGCCGCCCGTGGCCTACGCTGTCCTTCAGGTCTACCACGGCGCTGATCAGCCCGTCCGCCGGTTCGATGGCCTCGGCGGACAGCGTGCCCAACAGGGCCGTCAGCTCCGGCGAGAGCGCCGCCAGGTACTGCCCGCCGCCTAACGTGTCGCCCAGCAGCAGCGCCGCGCCGCCCTGCCGGATCAGCCGCGGCGGCAGCGCGCCCTCCGGCACCGGGATGGTCAGCCCGTTCAGCGAAAGCGTCGTTTCCTCGCCCCGCCGCAACGCGCCGGGCACGCCGTCGATGATTACGGGTTCCGCATCGCACTCCACGGCGATAAACTCCACCTCCAACGCCCCGCCCGGCCAGGCCACGCAGTTGAGGCCGGAGGCGCCCTCCACGCTGTCCGCCAGCGGCGCGCCGCCGGACAGCACCAGCCGCCGCGCCAGCGCCCGCCCCGGCCCCGTGAGCGGGCGATATTCCAGGTACACCGCGCCGCTGGGCGACACCGGCGCCATCAGCGGCCGCTCCGTGGACGCCTCTCCGGCGAAGCGCCCGTTTATGTAGATCATCCCCGGCGCACGCGCGGTGCAGATGATGGTCGGCTGCATAAAATCCCCCCTCCCGGACAGGGTATGCGGGGGAGGGGGGAGTTAGGAATGAGGAATGGCGGTGCAAATCCCGCAGGGATTTGCACCGCCATTCCTCATTTTCCCATCGCCTTCCGCATGTCCGCCACCACCTGCGGAATCAGCTCCAGCGCGCGGTCGAGGGGCTGAAAGCACTGGGCGGGCAGCATGCGGGTCTGGTCGGGACCGGTGACCAGGAACCCCAGGGGCTGCACGGTGACGCCCGCGCCGGTGCCCCCGGCGAAGGGGTGCTCCGAACCGCTCTCGGCCTTTGGCGCGGGGCCGTACTCGCCGCCCCCGGCCACGAAGCCGAAGCTGACCCGGGAGATGGGGATGATGGTGGCGCCATCGCCGGCGGCGATGGGCTCGCCCACCACGGTGTTCACGTCGATCATGTCCCGGATGTTTTCCAGCGTCGTGGACATGATGTTTTCAATCGGGTGCTTTTCCATGGGCAATCCTCCCGCGAATTTCGTCGATGCCGCTCCTGGCGGCCGCAAGGATAATTTGCCCGGTCCGGGCGCGGATCATACCCTGGATCTCCAGGCGCAGGTCGCCGGAGAAGTCCGGCGTCACGCGGATTTCCAGCGCATCCGTCCGCCCGCGCAGCGAAGCCGCCAGCGCTTCCAGCGCCCCGCAGGCCACCGCCGTGGCGGCGGCGTCGCCCAGCGCCAGCGACCCCCGCAGGGTGAATCGCGCCAGTCTCAACCGCTTGAGCAGGTTCAGCGCGCGCTTGAAGCCGACCACCGGCTTGCCGCGACGCCTTTTCTTTCGCGCCATAGCCCGGCGTGCCCGGGCGAATGCGCCGCGGCTTCGGAACGCTGCCGCGCCGGCGCCCGCCCGCAGACCCTCCCGGCTGGAAACGCAAAAGGCCGCGCACACCGGGATGGCGGCGAGGTAGACGAGCGTCTGCGCCAGGGCGACCAGGTAGATCAGCATGGGAGCCTCCTGGAAAGCGGGAAAGTGGGGCAGGGCAGGACGGCATTTTCTGCGCCCTGCGCCTTTATTTCAACAGTCTTTCCTATAATGTCCATAATTATTCTTTATTCGTCGTTGGATATTGTGTTATAATGAGTGTGGACAATTATGGAAGGGAAAACGGCAGGGGAGGCGTTGGCCTTGGCGGTGATCGTGACGGAGCTCATGGGGCACCGCCTGGAGCTTGAGACGCATCCAAAGCTGTTCTCTCCGGGGCATGCCGATCACGGCACCCTGGCCATGCTGTCCGTGGCGCACTTTTTACCGGGCATGAAGGTGCTGGACCTGGGCTGCGGCTGCGGCCTGGTGGGCATCCTGGCGGCCCGGATCTGCGGAGAAGAAAACGTGATCCTATCCGACATCGACCCGCTGGCCGTGGAAGTTGCCGCGAAAAACGCGGCGCGAAACGGCGTCGGCGGGGTTCGGGTTGTCGTATCCGACGGTCTCACGGGCGTGAACGGCTCCGGTTTTGACCTGATCCTGTCCAACCCGCCCTACCAGTCCGATTTTTCGGTGGCGAAGCGCTTTATCGAAAAGGGCTTCAACCGCCTGAAGATCGGCGGGAAGCTGTTGATGGTGACGAAGCGGCGCGATTGGTATCGCAACAAGCTGATCGCCATCTTCGGCGGCGTGCGGATATGCGAGGCGGACGGCTATTTCGTGTTCGAGGCCGAAAAGCGTAGCGACCGTTACGCCAACCGGCCCAGGGGCATGCGGGACGGCGACAAAACATAAAATGCCGGTAATGATTTCTTTTCTTGACATGACCAAACGACGGGTTTAAAATACCTATGTTAGTCATGTAAACTGCGCAGAGTATGTGTGCATGCAAATAGCGGAATTTGAATCTGAGATTATGAACGGAAAGGAGTGGAAAGAGTTTTGTTGAACTGGCCAATCGTCGCATTGATTGCGCTGATTGCGTTGGCCATTGGCCTGGTTGCCGGTTATTTCTACCGCAAGAACGGCATGGAAAAGAAGATCGGCCAGACGGAAGAATTCGTCGCCAATATGCTGGAGGACGCCACCCACAAGGCTGAGGAGAAGAAGAAGGAAGCCGTACTGGAGGCCAAGGAAGAAATCATCCGCTTGAAGTCGGAGCTTGATAAAGAAGTTCGTGACCGCCGCAACGAAGTTTCGCGGCTTGAGCGCAGGGTGAACCAGCGCGAGGAAGCATTTGATAAGAAGCTCGATAACCTTGAGGCCCGCGAAGAGGCGCTGAACGAGAAGTACCGCGAAGCCGAGCGCCTGGAAGCGGAAGCCAATGAAATGCACGACCGACAGAAGCAGGAGCTGGAGCGCGTCGCTGGTATGACCGCCGACGAGGCCAAGGAGATCCTGATTGACCGCATACAGAAGGACGCCTACCATGACGCCGCCGTGATGGTGCGCGAGGTGGAGGCCAAGGCGAAGGAGGAGGCGGACAAGCGCGCCCGCGACATCGTGTCCCTCGCCATCCAGAAGTGCGCCGCCGACCACGTGGCGGAGACCACCGTGTCCGTGGTGGCGCTGCCCAACGACGACATGAAGGGCCGCATCATCGGCCGCGAGGGCCGGAACATCCG
>CAMVBO010000230.1 GCA_947165745.1 uncultured Clostridia bacterium
CCTCTTCACATCGTGGACCTGTTACAATCACTGTGGAAATCCGGTCCCGAAAGGATTGTCATCTCTCAATCGTTCGGGAAATGCAGGCCATGAACTGGGTTTCGCTATAGTACAATGGCATCGCCTCCCTGTCGGATTTATTGGAGATCTGCTATCTCCCAAGAGGTTTGTTTGTTCTCCCTCTTTCTGGGACTATTGTAGCACAGGTCTCGCCGTTTGTCAACACAGTTTTTACTTAATATTCGATTTTTTTACATAAAAATTCTTATCGTAACATTACAAAAGCTTCTCATAGGCCACGCGATCCGGAAGGCCCTTCTTTACATAGTAATAGACAACTCCGCAATACTCAAAGCCATGCTTCTCCAGGAACCGCCGCATGGCGGCGTTTCCGGGATGGGTGTCCACGCGAACGCTGGCGCATCCGTTTTCATTGGCGATACGCTCGGCCTGCTCCAGCATCCGCGCTGCCAATCCCCTGCCCCGGCTTGCGTCGTCGGTGGCCATGCGATGAATGGTCAGATACTTTGCGTTCCCGCCGGTCCGCCACGCGCCCTCAATGCTTCCATACACCGGCTCCTCAATCAGCGAAAGCGCCGCGACCGCTCGAACAGCGTTGCCCTCCGCGAACACATAGAGCTGGCCTATGCCGATGTCCTCCAGCAAGGTCCGGGGCTCTGGATAGCCATCCTGCCATTGGTCAATACCCAGCCCCCGCATGAACGCCTGCGCCTCGCGGACCACGCGCATGATCTCCGGCATGTCCGCCTCAACAGCACGTCGAAAGACAATATCCTGATCCATAGCTTTCACCTTCTCGTATTTTGGAAATTATAGCACAGATCTATTAAGCTGACCAGCGATAATTCGATTTACAGATTCGCGGTTTCATGTTAAAATATACACGCATGATTTTGGGGGAGGCGCGGACATGAAACACCGGCCGAGGGTGCTCGTGAGCGCATGCCTGCTGGGCGCGGCCTGTCGCTATGACGGCAAGTCCCAGGCGCTCACAGAACTGGACGCGCTGCTTAAGCGCTGCGAGCCGATTCCCGTCTGCCCGGAGCAGCTGGGCGGCCTGCCCACGCCCAGAACGCCGTCTGAGCGCCTGGGAGGCCGAGTCATCAGCCGTGAAGGCGTCGACGTGACCGACGCCTTCGCCCGCGGAGCGACGGAGACGCTACAGCT
This sequence comes from uncultured Clostridia bacterium, assembly GCA_947165745.1. The sequence continues at coordinate 1,189 of CAMVBO010000230.1, forward strand.
GGCAAATCGCCTGGGCGTAAAGCTGGCGCTGCTCAAGGCGCGCAGCCCTTCCTGCGGCAGCCGGGAGATCTATGACGGAACCTTCACCGGCCGCACGATTCCGGGCCAGGGCGCGACGGCGGAAGCGCTTACAGCCGCAGGAATCGCCGTATACGATGAAAGCAGGATAGACGCGTTCTTTGAAGCATTGAAAGGAATGGATTATGATTCGATTCAACAGTGACTACCTGGAAGGGGCCCATCCCAGGATCCTGGAGCGGCTGGCGGACACCAACATGGCGCAGACGCCCGGCTACGGCGAGGATCTCTTCTGCGACCAGGCCCGCCAGACCATCAAGCGCCTGTGCGACGCGCCGAACGCAGACGTTCACTTTCTGGTAGGCGGCACCCAGACGAACGCCACGGTGCTTGCGGCGATGCTGCTGCCCTACCAGGGCGTGATCAGCGCCGACACCGGCCACATCGCCGTGCACGAGACCGGGGCCATCGAGGCCGGCGGTCACAAGGTCATCGCCCTCAAAAACACCAACGGCAAGCTGGACGCCGGACAGGTTTCCGACTGCTGCCGTAAGCACTTTTCCGATGAGAGCCACGAGCACATGGTGATGCCCTCGGCGGTGTACATCTCCAACCCCACCGAGGTGGGCACGATTTACAGCCGGGACGAGCTTTCCGCCCTGCGAGCCGTGTGTGACGAGTGGGGCCTCAAGCTGTTCATGGACGGCGCGCGGCTGGGCTATGGGCTGGCGTCGCCGGAAAACACGCTGGGCCTGCCCTACATCGCCCGCACCTGCGACGTGTTCTACATCGGCGGCACCAAGCAGGGCCTGCTGTTCGGCGAGGCTGTGGTGATCCAGAATGACGCGGTCAAGAAGAACTTTCGCTACATCATCAAGCAGCGCGGCGGCATGCTGGCCAAGGGACGGCTGCTGGGCCTGCAGTTTGAGGAGATCCTGAAGGACGGCCTGTACATGCAGCTGTCGCAGCACGCCATCGACCTGGCCATGCAGCTGAAGGACGCGCTGAGGGCGCTGAACGTGCCCATGCTGGTGGACAGCCCCACCAACCAGCAGTTCCCGATTCTGCCAAACGTGGTGCTGTCGATGCTGTCCCAGAAGTACAGCTACGCCACCATTGAGCGCGTGGACGCCATGCGCACGGCCGTGCGTTTCTGCACCAGCTGGGCCACCCGTGAAATGGACGTGGAGCGGCTGATCGAGGATTTGAAGAAGCTCCTGAATTGATTTTGAGAAGGTGAGTTTATGGGCGATCTTCTGACAACCCTTGTGACCGTCCAGGTTTTCCTGCTCATATACGCGGGCTACATTGCCAGCAAGCTGAGCAGCGATATCATCAAGCTGCGGGAAATCACGGTATTTCGCGCTCTGATCGGCGCGTTTGCGTTCTACATGGCGGCCAGCTGCGTCTGGACGCTGCAGGAGTACGAGGCCATCAATATGCCCTACAACGCTTTTTTCGCGCTGTGCTTCTGCTCGCTGCTGGGCGTATCCTCCTGCGGCTATCTGTTTTTCCTGTCTACCATGCTTCGGGTGGAGCCCACGCTGCTGGAAAAACGCGGAGCCATCGCCGTGCTTTCGCTGCCCGTGGGAATCATCCTCTGCTGCCTGGTGGTCAACATCTTCAACAGGATGATCTACGACATCACGCCTGACAAGCATATCGTCTACAACCGGGTCTACATCATCATTCCCCTGCTTTCCAGCCTCTACCTGGTGGGCATACTGATCGTGGCGGTAATCCAGATCCTGCACGCCCGCAACCACAGCCGTCGCAAGCAGGCGATAACGCTGGCGCTGTCGATCATCTTCGTGATGATCTGCGTGGTGATCGACGACAGGTTGAAGCGAATCACCATTCTGCCGCCGGCGCTGTTCGGGGCAATCTTCTTCGTGTTCGTCAACATGCAGGAATCCAGCATCTACAGCGACGCCCTGACCGGCATGAACAACCGCCGCAAGGCCGGTGAGTTCCTGGAATCCCAGATGGACACGCTTTCCAAAGACAATCCAATGATGCTCTACATGGCGGATCTGAACCGCTTTAAGCAGATTAACGACAGTTTCGGCCACAGCGAGGGCGACCAGGCGCTGGTGCTCTGCGCATACGCCATCAAATCTTCGCTGGGACAGTTCAAGGCCTTCGCGGCCCGCTATGGCGGCGACGAATTCATACTCTCGTTCCGCCCGGCGCAGCTGCCCGACGACCTGGCCCGGCCGGAGGCGATCATCGAAACCATACAGGCCAGGCTTTCACAGCTGTGCAAGGACGCCGGAAAGCCCTACGCCCTTTCATTGAGCGCCGGCTGGTATCGCTGCGAGAGTGCCGCCCAGTCGCTGGCCGAATGCGTGAGGCAGGCCGACGAAATGCTGTACATCCGCAAGGCCTCGCTATAGGTTCATCGACATACAGGAACATTCGCACAACAGAGAGCCGGCGGCATATGCCGTCGGCTCTCTGTTGTATAATTCTATATTACTTCTCGGAATTTACCGCGCGGTCGAACAGGGCTTCCACTTCCCTGCCGGGAGCGGGCGACGCCACGGACACCGCGTACGCGGCGATCAGGCCGCAGGCAAAGCCCGGGATGATCTCGTACAGGCCGGTGCTGCTCAGGAAGGCCAGCCAGAGGATATCCACCGCCGCGCCGACCAGTATGCCTGCCGCGGCGCCGGAGAAGGTCAGCCGCTTCCAGAACAGGCTCAGCAGGATGACCGGGCCGAAGGCCGCGCCGAACACGCCCCATGCGTTGGAAACCAGGCCCATGATGGTGCCGGAATTGGGGTTGGCGGCGATCAGCAGCGCGATGATGGCGATCAGCACCACCACCAGGCGGCCCGCCCACAGCATCTCCTTGTCAGAGGCGTTCTTGCGGAACACGGGCTTGTACACGTCGCTGGCGAAGGCGGAGGCCG
>CAMVBO010000231.1 GCA_947165745.1 uncultured Clostridia bacterium
AACACCGTTTCCAGCACCTTCGCGGCCCTCGCCGAGGACTATGGCGCGACGGTGCTGCCCGTGGACACCCTGGAGCAGACCATTTCTAACGTGGAGACGGGGCGCGCGGAGGCCACGATCAATGCCAAGGGCTCCATCGACGGCTATCTCGAGGAGCATCCCGAGGCCAACATCAAGATCGTGCAGGTGTTGAAAGAGCGCGAGCCGGTGGCCTTCCCGGTGCGCATGGGCGAGGACACCGAGACACTGGTGGCCGCCATCGATGACATCCTGGACGCCGCCCGTGAGGACGGCACCCTGGCCGCCCTTTCCGAAAAGTACTTCGGCAGAGACCTGACCCGAGCGGAATAACCGGGACTTGTATCAAACGGGGCTGTCTTGAAACGCGCTTGACCGGGGAAAAGCGCCTGCAGCGGCGCTGTCTGCCGCGCCATGGCGGCTTGGAGGCCGCCGCTGCCGCCGCTGTAACCGATCAGCACGGCTTTTTGAGACAGCCCCGTGCGGAATTATAATCCTATTCAACGGAGTGTGACGCATGGACGAACGGCTGTGGGGCATACTGGCGGATGCCTTTCCGAAGCTGCTGGACTACGGCATTCGGGTGACGCTGCCGCTGACGATCCTGTCCTTCGCGCTGGCGCTGGTCATCGCGGTGACGGTGGCGCTGATCCAGTATGCCGAGGTGAAGGTGCTTCGGCAGCTGTGTCGGTTCTATATCTGGATCATCCGCGGCACGCCGCTGCTGGTGCAGCTCTACCTGGTGTTCTATGGCCTGCCCCGGGTGGGCATCGTGCTGCCGGCCTATCCCACGGCGGTGCTGGTGTTCGGCTTCAACGAGGGCGCCTACATGGCCGAGAGCATGCGCGGCGCGCTGGAGAGCGTGTCCCGGGGCCAGCTGGAGGCGGGCTACTGCGTGGGCATGAACTATGTGCAGATCATGGCCCATATCGTGCTGCCCCAGGCGTTCCGGGCGGCGTTCCCGGCGCTGAGCAACTCGCTGATCTCCATGCTGAAGGGCACGTCCCTGGCGGCGACGATCACCGTGACGGAGATGTTCCGCCAGGCCACGGTCATCAACGCCCGGGTGTATGAGTCCCTGGGGCTGTACACGGAGGTGGCGCTGATCTACCTGGCCTTCTGCACCATACTCACCTGGCTGCAGCGCCTCGGCGAAAAGAAGCTGGCCAGCTATGGGGGTGGCAAGGCATGATGTTGGAAGCCAGGAACGTGCGCAAATCCTTCGGCGGACCGGAGGTGCTGCGGGGCATTGATCTTGAGGTGGAAAAGGGCGACGTGATCGCCATACTGGGTCCCAGCGGCTCCGGCAAGACCACCTTCCTGCGCTGTTTGAACTTTCTGGAGCGCGCGGACGCGGGCGAGCTGATCTTCGACGGCGAGCGCTTTGACCTGCACGCCGCCGGCCGCGCCGACATCGCCCGTCTGCGGAAAAAGACGGCCTTCGTGTTCCAGAACTACAACTTGTTTCTGAACAAGACGGTGCTTCAAAACGTGACCCTGGGGCTGATCCTTGGGGCGAAGATGAAGCGGGAAGCTGCCCGGGAAATCGCCGTGCGGGCGCTGGAGCAGGTGGGCATGGCGAACCGGCTGGACAGCTATCCCAGCCAGCTGTCCGGAGGCCAGCAGCAGCGCGTGGCCATCGCCCGGGCGCTGGCCTCCAGCCCGGAGATCATCTATTTCGACGAGCCCACCAGCGCCCTGGACCCGGAGCTGATCGGCGAGGTGTTGGCCGTCATGCGCCAACTGGCCGAGGCGGGCATGACCATGCTGGTGGTCACCCACGAGATGGACTTCGCCCGCAACGTATCCAACAAGGTGTTGTTCATGGAGGGGGGCGCCGTCATCGAGTCCGGCCCCTCCCAGGCCTTCTTCGAGCAGCCGAAGGAGGAGCGCTCCCGGGCGTTCATCCGCAGCATCATCGAAGCCAGACAATAACAACAGGGCATTAAAAGGGGGCTGTCTCAATTATGAGACAGCCCCTTGGCTTATGTCCCTGGGTTCAATCAGGCCGCGGGTTCTTCCTCAACCTCTTCGGGCTCGGGCAGGATCTGGGTCTGGGAGCCGTGGGGCTCGCCGTACTGCTCAGCGGTGATTTTGCCGCCAAGCACGTCGGTGATGTAATTCATCACGGCCTCGTCCAGCGGGATGCTGGTGTCGAAGCCGGCGCCTTCCGCGTATGCGCGGTTGAACACGTTGTAAGTGTCGCCGCCGGCGGCGCAGAAGTTGTTGGTGACGACCGCATAGGTGGCTTCGGGGTCGAAGGGCTCGCCGTTGATGGCGGTGATGGTCACGCGCTGGATGGAAGCGGGCGCGAAGTAGCTGCTCTCCTTGCCATTCAGGGTGTACACGTCGCCCTGGTCATATTCCTTGGTGGCGTCCAGGGTCCACTCGATGCCGCTGGTCTGGGGATAGCCGCCGACGGTTTCTGGCGTGCAGAAGGTGGAAGCCTCCAGAGCCTCCAGCAGCTCCGCGCCGGTGACGTAGATCACGGCCACGGTATTGCCGAAGGGCAGCACGGTGTTGATGTTGGACATGGAGATGTCGCCGGGCTCGAGCGTGACGCGGATGCCGCCGCCATTGGTGATGCCGACCACGTGGTTGGGCTCCACCTGCTCGATGCCGCCTTCCTTCACCACGCTCCAAACGATGGCGTCGGTGATCAGGTCGCCCAGGTTGGTTTCGTGGGTGCGGACGTTGGGCTTATCGCCGTCCAACAGCACTTCGGTAGTGGCGAAGGGAACGCCATAGATCTCGTCCACGCCGTCCATGATCTCCTTGGCCACGGCGGCCACTTCATCGTCCTTGGGCAGCTTGGAGGTGTCCAGCAGGTAGTTGTCCTCGACGGTCTTGGTCTCGTTGTCGATCACGACCACGCCGATGTAGGCGAACTTGGTACCGGTGGACTGGATCGGCATGCCGTCGGTGGTGCTGGTCATCACATAGTGGGCGTGGCCGTCGATGGCGAAGTCGACGCCGGTCATATGGTCCAGCAGGTCGGCGGAGCGATAGCCGTTCAGGGCGGCTTCGGGCTCCATGCCCAGGTGGGTCACCGCGATGAGGATGTCGCAGTCGTCCTTGATCCCGTCCACGGCCAGCTGCGCGGCGGCATACAGGTCGTCAAAGGTGGCGAAGTGGATCCCGGTGATCAGAGCGGGGTTGACCTTAGTGGCGGTCTCCGGGGTCTCCACGCCGATGAAGCCAATCTTCAGACCGCCCTCGCATTCGATGACGGTGCTGCCCGGCAGGATGCTCTCATCGGTCCCGTCCAGGTAGACGTTGCAGCAGAGGGTGGTGAATTCGGCGTTCTTCAGGTTCTCCATCAGCTGGGCATAGCCGAAGTCAAACTCGTGGTTGCCCAGGGTCACCACGTCATAGCCAGCAGCATTCATCATTTGAACGGCTGACGCGCCTTTGGACATGCTGACGTAGGGGGAGCCCTGGCTGAAGTCGCCGGCATCCACCAGGATCACGTCGCTGGCGCCGGCGTCCAGGAACTTCTGCTTCATGGCGGTCATGCAGGCATAGCCGTCCAGCTGACCGTGCACGTCGTTGCTGTGCAGGATGATGGTCTTGCCGGTGTAATCGGCGGGAATGGTCTTGACCGCAGGCAGCAGATCGGAATACTCGTTTGCCAGAGCGGTCACGCTCATGGTGAGGGCCAGGGCCAGCACCAGGAGGATGGACAACAGTTTCTTGCTCATGTTGAATCGCTCCCATTCGTTATTTGGTACAATTGTACCCTGTTTATAGGATATACGATTTTGATGAAAAAAGCAAGAGAATTGTGGCAAAAAGGTGAAATGGATAACAAAGGCCTTCCACTGGAGGAAGGCCTTTGAACGATGTCACAGGATATACTTTCTGACATCCTTTCGGTGGATGTCGGCGTTGAGCTGGTTCTTTACGTACTCCGCGTTGACGACCACCTGGATCTCCGGGGCGTCGCCGCCGCCGGCGTTGAAGGCGATGTCGGACAGGATGTGCTCCATCACGGTATGCAGGCGCCGCGCGCCGATGTTCTCGCTGGATTCGTTGGCCTCCCAGGCATATTCGGCGATCACGGACAGCGCCGAGTCGTCGAACTCC
>CAMVBO010000232.1 GCA_947165745.1 uncultured Clostridia bacterium
CCAGGGCGATGGACACGGCGAAATAGCCCAGCATGATGGGAACGCCGTCCTTCAGCCCCTTTAAAAACCACTTCTTCCGGTCGGTCAGCATAGTCTTCCTCCTGTTGCATCACACGGGTAATATATTACACCGAATCCGGAAAATGTCAAATGAAGGTTTCGCAACGATTTCAGGCCAACCCCGCTTCACGGCGGCTGCCGGAACGGGGCGTCTTCAAAAAGGGCCGGATCGCATGCGCGATCCGGCCCAGATAACCCATATCAATCCTATTGCAGCCCTTCCAGGAGTGCCTTGGCCATCTCCGCCAGTTCGCCGCGGGTGACAGCGGCGGGATCAGCGGTTTCCACCGTGGCGGGCACCGTGCCGCCGGTCAGGGCGGAGAACAGGCCCCACACCTCGTCGGGGGCGATGGGTGCGGCCAGGTCGCAGTCCGGGTCGGCCAGGCCGGCTCCGGCGAATGCGGCCAGCGCCTCCTGGGCGTCCTTTCCGCCGCCGATCATCACATAAGCGGCGGTGTAAAGGTCGCCATAGCTGGCGAGCTCATCCACGCCGAAGGCGTCCCCGGATACCGGGTCCATCAAGCCCTGCTCGAAGGCGAAGCGCACGGCCTCGTAGTGCTCGCTGCCCTCGGGGGCGTCGGTCAGCTCCACCTGGGTGGCGTCCACGGCGCCGAAGGGATTGAGGATGGCGTCATACAGCTCGGCGTTGGCGTTGATGGCGGAGGCCGCGCCGGCGGTCATCCGCATGCCGTCGGCGGACAGCTTCGCAAACAGCTCCCCGTCGGCCTTCACGGTTTCGGGCGTCATCTGCTTCAGCTGGCGCATATACTCCAGCTTTCGCGCCGGATCCAGCCCCTGCAGGGTGTCCACCGCCGCGCTCACCGCGCCGGTCAGCTCGCCCTTGGGCATGGCGTAGGTTGAATAGGCGCTCATAATGTAGCCATCCAGCGCATCCTGGTCCAGCGCCATGTCCGCGATCAGCTCCGGCAGCCTGTCATAGACCTGGAAGGTCTCCGCGATGTTCGGGTCGCGATAGGCGTAGAGTGCGAAGTAATCCTCGGTGGCACGGTTCTCCGGGGTGTACACACCGTACGCATCGCGCAGCATGGGGATCAGGAAGCTGTCGCTCACCAGGCCGCACAGCGCATCCAGGCCGCCGTCAAAGGCCTCAAGGCCCACCGCGTTCAGGTCGCCCGCCAGCAGGTTGTGCTGCACGCCGCTTTCGATGATCAGCGCCTCGCTCTGCTGCGGCACAGGGAAGTCGTATGCCACAGGGGTGATCTTCCGCTCGTCCAGGGAATCCAGGAAGGCGTCCGCCAGATCGCTGTTCATGGCGAGGCTCTTCTCGTTGCCGGCGCACACCGTCACGGCGTTGGTGCGGTTGTTCAAATACGCCTGGATGCCCTTCAGCTTCGCCACGGCGGCGTCCGGGTCGTCCGCCAGCCCCTGCTCCCCCGCGCCCCGGACCGCAAAGTAATCCAAGCCCGAGGAATAGCTCCTGTAGGCGAAGAGCTGCTTGCTGCGGGCCAGGGCCCTCAGCAGCAGGGTAGTGGCGGGGTTGGCGGTGATGCTACTCTTCATATCCGAACGGATGGACTGCACCTGCTCCAAAAGCCTCGCGGGATCGTCCACTTTCGTGTCGAAGATCAGCTCCCGCACCAGGTCATAGCCCGCGGCCAGGTCGTCGTCCAGGGCGATCCACATGGCGAGCAGATAGGGATGATAGCCGTCCTCGCCGTCCCTGGTTACGGTCAGACCGATGGTGCCGTTGTACAGGTAGCGGTCCCACAGGTTTGCCAGCTCCGCCTTGGTGTGCGCGGCGGTATCCAGCTCGCCGATCAGATTGGCGTACAGCTGGAGCCAGTGGATGTCCTCCTGCGCCAGCCCCGAGACGTCCAGGTAAAGCTGGGTCTGGCTGACGCCGTCCACCGCCGCGATGGCGTTGATATGGCGGATGTTGCCGTCTTCTTCCATGGCGTCGGCCACGGTGTAAGGCTTGATCTCCTCGGGCAGGGACGCCACGGTCACGGCCTTCAGCCGCGCCACATACTCGTCGGAATGGTCCTCCGGCGCGGGGGCATTGGTGGCCTCGACGAGTTCGGCGATCTCCTCGTCGGTCATGCCCGCCTTCACCTCGGCCAGCCGATCGGCCAGCGCCGCGTTGCGCCCTTCCTTCGCGCCGGGCTCGGGATAGGTGGTCACCAGCGCGGTGGTCTGGCTGCCCAGCAGCCAGTCGGAAACCGCCTTGGCATAGAGGCCCCGCTGGTTCCAGTCGTCCACGCTGAACAATCCGTCCTGATAGTCCTGATGGTCCCAGGGATTGCCGCTGGCGGCGTAGCGGTTGATCATCGGGGAAAGGATGCTGGACACGGGGTCGCTGTTCTCCCGGGTCAGCCGGGCGCTGATCGTCATCGACGCCGCCACGCTGTCCACCAGCGCCTGGGGAAAGCCGTTTTCAGCCACCTTGGCCAGCTCATCGTCCACGATTGTTTTGAGGGTCTCCTCGTCTCCGGGATCCACGTTGTTGGCCCAGAACACAATGGCGTCATCGGGGCCGTCCATCTCGATGTAGGCGCCGAAGCTGCCGTAGGGGATGGCCGCCTTCATGCGCTGCTGGAAGTCGGAAGCGCCGGCCGCGAACAGGTCGGTCAGCGTGTCCAGAACCAGCTCGTCCTGCAGGTTTTGCTTCAGGCCCGGGCACACGAAGGCATATTGGATCTCAGAGGCGTGCTCGGTGCTCGTGCCGGCCTCCACCGGGAAGGGCACCGACTGCACCACCGGCTCGGTGATGGGGGTATAGGACGCGTCTTCCCGGACGAATTGCCGCTTCTCATACTGGCTGAAATAGCCGTCCAGCAGCCTCAAAAACGCGGTGTAGTCCTCGAACTGGCCGTACAGGTAGGCGGCGCAGTTGGAGGGATGGTAGTACCGGTCGTGATAGTCCTTCAGCGCCTGCCAGGTCATCTCCGGGATGTGGTCCGGGTCGCCGCCGCTCACGTTGCCCGCCATGGAGCCGGGGAACGCGGCCCGGCGCATGTCCATGATGGCCTGCCGCTGCAGGGTTATCGCGCCCAGCATCTCGGAATACACGGTGCCCTCGATGGTCAGCGGATCGTCCGCCTTCTCCAGGCGATAGCGCCAGGCCTCGGTGCGGAAGATGTGCTCGTTTTCCATGATGACGGGATGGAAGCAGGCGTCGGTATAGAACTCCGCCAGCTTCAACAGCTGCGCCTCGGACAGGCTGGCGATAGGATAGCTGGTGTACCACTGGCTCGTCGTGGCGTTCAAATAGGTGTTGTAGGTCTGGTAACTCAGATTGAAATACATCTGCTCGCCGGGATACTTCCGCGAGCCCTGGATGGTCGCGTGCTCAAACACATGGGGCAGGCCGGTGTTGTCGATGGCCTCGGTGAAGAAGGCCAGGTCAAAGGCCCGGTTGGTGTCGTCATTGACGATGTAGAAGAGCTCCGCGCCGGTCTTCTGATGGGTGAAGCGCACAATTTGCGCGCCCATCAGCGGGTACGGGCGGATTTCGACCGCCTCAAAGCCCTCCACCACGTCGCCCACTTCCGGCAGCGCGACGGTTTCGGCGGGTTCGGCCAGCGCCGCGGGCAGCACGCCCAACAGCATCGCCAGCGCCAGTAACAGGGATATAAGCTTTTTATTCATAGATACCTCCCGTACAGCGATCATTTTCCGCTGTGATACTCTGACATCATACCATGATTGTCGCCGTGCTGCGCAACTCGCTTCGCTCCCTTGCCCGGCGACCCGGAAAACCTGCGGTTTTCCTAATCATTATACCATGATTGTCGGCGTCATTGCCTTCGGCAGCCGCCGACCCGGCCAACCGCCCTTCGGGCCGGTTGCCTAGAGTGTGTTTCTAAAATGAGACATGTGCAGTTTCGAGTGGATTGGGCTGCATTTCAAGGCGGTTTTCCGCAGGCTTAGTGGCGCTAAGTCAAGGGAAACCAACGCAGAAATGCAGTTCAAGGCGCCGAAAATGCATCTTGGGGAATTTAGAAACACGCTCTAATCTTTATACCATGATTGTCGGCGTCATTGCCTTCGGCAGCCGCCGACCCGG
>CAMVBO010000233.1 GCA_947165745.1 uncultured Clostridia bacterium
GGCACCTTGCTGGGCACCCTGCTGGGCGTGCTGATCGCCCGATTCGGGGTGGAGCCTTTCATCCTGCGGGGCTATCAGATGTATTACCGGGCGAACATCTCCCGTTCCATGCTGACCGTCGTCCCCACCCTGATCGTTATCGGCGTGGGCACGCTGCTGTCGGTTTGCGCCGTCTGGTTCGCCTGCCGGCGGTTGCTGAAGATGCCGGCGGTGGCCCTTTTGCAGGCCTCGACGCCCAAGGGCCGGACCAAGGCGTCCGGGAAGAGGTCCCCTTTGCCTCTCTATTCCCGGCTGATCCTGCGGAATATCCGTTCGGACCTTCGGCGGGTGATCGTCACCGTCGTCAGCGTGGCCGGCTGCTGCGCCCTGGTGGTGGTGGGCTTCACCCTCCGCCATGCGGTGAACGGCGCCGTGGAGCACCAGTTCACCGATGTGATCCAATATGACGGCGTCTTTCGGTTCGATCCCTCCGTCAGCTTCACGATCGAGAGCCAGATCGACCGCGCTTTGCAGGAAGCAGGGTGCGAAACCTGCCCGGCCACGACCATGTACGCCACCGTTCAGGTCAGGAACCTGGACGCGGAGGAGCTGTATTGCGGAGATTTGGACAGGATCTGTCAGCTGTTTCGGCTCCGCGATGCCCGAACGGGAGCGCCCATCACGCCTTCTCATCAGGGCATATATATCCCCAAGCGCTTTTCCGAGTATTTCGGCGTCCGGGCGGGCGATCCGCTGACGATCACCATCAACGCCACGGAGACGGTCACGGTGCCTGTGGCGGGCGTGTTCAACAACTACATGAACCGGATCATGTTCATGAGCCGGGAATGCTTCGAGTCCCTGTTCTCCCGGGAACCGGAGACCAACGCCTTTCTGGTGCAGCTTCATGGCGCCGACGCCAACGCCTTGAACCAGAGATTCACCGAGATGATCGGATATGAAGGCTATACGGCTTCCGATGCCTTCCGCAAGCTCTTCCAGACGGCCACGTCCGTCATGAACGCCGTGGTGGCCCTGTTCATCTTCATGGCGGCGGTCATGGCCGGTGTGGTGCTCATGAATCTGACCAGCATCTATATCCTGCAGAAAAAGCGGGAGTTGACCGTCATGCGTGTGAACGGCTTTACCACCAGGGAGACCATCGACTATGTTCTTCGGGAGACGGTAGCCACCACCGCTTTGGGCATCCTGCTGGGGGTCAGCCTGGGCGCCCTGTTGGGATATGCCATTGTGCGCACCATGGAGCAACCGTTCATCCAGTTCGACCGCAGCGTCAGCGTAACTGCCTGGCTTATCGGCGTGGCCATGACCGTGTTCTTCACCGTGGTCGTCAACGCCATCGCCCTGCGCAAGGTGAAGCATTTGAAACTCACAGACGTAACATGACTTAAGGGAACGAAATGAAGAGGACACAACGAAAAGACGCTTTGCGGAACATAGGCAGGCAGAAGGTTTCCTACCTGTCCATCCTGATCATCGCCCTCATGGGGGTGACCGCCTTTTTGGGCATCTGCTACGCCGCCGCGGCCATGAAGCTCAACGGCTCGAAAGCGTACAACGGGCTGGACTTCCGGGACATCGAGGTCGTCTCCACCCACCTGCTGTCGGCGGAGGACCTGGACGCCCTGAGAAACACGGCGGGCGTCGTGGACGTGGAACCCCTGTGGCAGACCGGCGCCAACGCCTATGGGAACGGGGCGCGGGAAAGCGCCGTGGTCATCACCGTGACCGAGCGATTGAATCGGCCCAACGTGCGGGAAGGCCGCCTGCCCCAAAGCGCGTCGGAATGCGCCATCGAGAACCAGCTGGCGGAGAAGATGGGCCTGCAGGTGGGGGATACCATGGAATGGCTGGAGATGACGGACGCTACCGGCCAATATTACCTCAGCCCGTTGGACCTTTTGATCACGGGCATCATAACCAGTCCCGACCACGTCAATCGGAACGTGCCGGACGTCCCCTACGTGCTGGTCACCCGGGACACCTTCGATCACGAGGCGCTGGGCGGCTGCTGCATGAAGGCGCTCGTCGCCGTGGAGGGCGTAACGAACGCCAATCGGTTCAGCGGGGCGTACAACGATGCCGTGACCCTGGTCTTGGACCGGATCGAAGCGCTGGCCCCCACGCAGATCGCCCTTCGGGACGAGCAGCTGAAAGGGCAGGCCCAGGCCCAGATCGACGAGAACAGCGCCACCCTGGAGGAGGCGAAGCAGGAATTGGCTGACGGCCGCCGCCAGCTGGACGACGGCTGGCGGAAGCTCCAGGAAGGCGAGCAGCAGCTTTTGGACGGCGAGCAGGAGCTCCAGGACGCCAAGGCCCAGCTGGACGACAGCGAGCGGCAGCTGGCGGAAGCGGAGCAGCAGCTGAACGAGGCCCGGGCCCAGCTGGACGACGCCAAGGCCCAGCTGGATCAGGGCGGACAGGCCCTGTCCGAGGGCGAACGGGAGCTCACCTTCGCCGAGATCCAATTGGAAAACGGTTGGAACTCCCTGGAGGAGGCCAAGGGCACCGTCCGCGACGCCGTGCGCGGGGCCGTGGAGACGGCCGTCGGCGAGGACACCTCCGATTGGATCGACTGGGCCCAGCCCCAGCCCCCCAACATATACAGCTCCAACACCGCGGCCAACGAGCTGTGGCTCACCGTCGACGTGAAGGTGGAGCTGGACAAGACGTTGAGCGACGTGGCGAAGCAGGCGATCGACACCGCCGACATCCCCGACAGCGTGCTCCGCACCGTATACGACGCCCTGTATGCGGACGATCCCGACGCGCCGGCATACGACCCGGAGGCCATCCGGGCGTACCTGGCGCAGGAGGCGTCCGCCAAGGTGGACGAGCACACTTCCGAATTCGCGCAGCTGGTGGACGGCTGTGCCCAGTGGGACGACGGGCACGACCGGTATATCCGGAGCGCCAACGCCTACTATATCAGCAAGCGGCAGTTCGACGAATCCATGGCCGTTTACCAGGAGAGCGAGCGCCAGTATGCCGAGGCCCTGGCCGCCTACGAGGATGGCCTCGCCCAATTCAACGCCGGGAAGGAAGCCTACGAGCAGGGCCTCCGGGACCTGGAGGCGGGGCGGGCCGAGATCGCCGCCAAGCGCCAGGAGCTGGAGGACGGGGAACAGCAGTACGCAGATGGCCTGGCCCAATACGAATGGGGCGTCCGGATGCTGGACGAGGCCCGGGAGCAGCTGCGGACCATGGAGCCGGGCCGCTGGATCGTCCTGGACGGCCGGGGCAACGCCAGCTTCGTCCAGCTCAAGGCGAGCAGCGACAACCTGTCCAGCCTGCAGATGACCTTCTCCCTCCTGTTCGTGGTCATCGGCGCCCTGGTCATCTACGCCACGGTCAGCAAGATGGTGGACGAGCAGAGGACGCTGGTGGGCGCCACCAAGGCCCTGGGGTTCTTCAATCGGGAGATCTTCGCTAAGTACCTGACCTTCGGCCTGTCCGCCACGGTGCTGGGGGCGGTCCTTGGCATTTTGCTGGCCCGCTTCGGCATCGAGAAATTCATCCTCAGCAGCTATAACCTTTATTTCACCATCGACCTCGGCCGCGCCATCCTGGTGGGCTTGCCCACCCTGATCGTGGTGGGAGGCGGTATGGCGCTAGCTACGGCGGCGGTGACCTTCGCCTGCCACCGGCTGGTGCGGACCCCGGCCATCCAGCTCATGCAGGCACCGGTGCCCAAGGGCCAGAAGAAGGCGAAGGGCGGCGGAAAGCATCTGCTGTCCCTCTATTCCCGGCTGGTGCTGCTGAATATCCGCACGGATATCAAGCGGGTGCTGGTGACCGTGGTGAGCGTGGCGGGCTGCTGCGCCCTGGTGGTCATCGGCTTCACCCTCAAATATGCCATCGATCATGCCGTGGTGAACCAGTATGACGGCATCGTACACTACGACGGGCGAGTCCGCTGCGGATATCCGGGGGATATCGAGGCGTATCTGAAGGAAGCCGGGGTGGATCACGTCCTGCTGCACGACGGCAATGTCACCTTCCGCATCCAGGATATGGACGTGGGCGAGCTGTACGTGGGGGACATCGCCGCCATCGAGGGCATGCACCGT
>CAMVBO010000234.1 GCA_947165745.1 uncultured Clostridia bacterium
TCAGGCTGTCCACCACGCCCAGCAGGGTCTCGTCCAGGCCGAACTGCACGGCGTTTACCCGCGCGGGGAAGCGCTCGGGAATTTCATAGCGGCCCATCATGCCGCGGTTCAGACGTTGCATGGCAAAGTTCCTTTCCATCCAATAACCGCCATCAGTATAGCACAACCGGCCCTTCGACGCAATTTTGCGGGGCAAAAATGATATTAAAGTTGTGTTTGCGCGCGGTTTGTGGTAATATGTTGAGGACAACTGAGGAAAGAGGTTGGATTATGGAAGCGATATTGCAATTTGACAGCTCGATTCTGATGTGGATTCAGGACCATGTGCGCGTGGGCTTCCTGACCCCCATCATGCAGGTCATCACCCACCTGGGCGACAAGGGCGCCTTCTGGATCCTGCTGACGCTGGCGCTGTTGATCTACCCGAACCGCAGGACCCGCCGGCTGGGTGTGTTTTGCGGCTGCGCGATGGTCATCGGCCTGATCGTGACGAACCTGATCATCAAGAACTGGGTGGCCCGCGTGCGCCCCTACGACATCGACCACCAGCTGTTCAAGGATCTGGTGCTGATCGTCGGCGCGGAGCACGATTATTCCTTCCCCTCCGGCCACACCACCAACTCCCTGGCCTGCGCCTGGGTGCTGTTCAGGAAAGCGCCGAGGAAGTGGGGCGTCAGCGCGCTGGTGCTGGCGATTCTGATCAGCCTGTCCCGGCTGTATGTGGGCATCCACTACCCCACGGACGTGCTGGGCGGCGCGGTGATCGGCATTGCCAGCGCGTGCCTGGCCATCTGGCTGGTGCCGAAGGTGGAAAGGAAGTTCCCGGTCATCCGGAAGTTCTACGGGCCGAAGAAGCGGAAAAAGACCACCGCCAGCAAAAGGGCGGCGTGATCAAAAGGGGCTGTCTCAAAACGCGTGTTTTGAGACAGCCCCTATGAATTGCGCCTATGGCGCGCAGCGCCAATTCATTCATTTTGAGATACCCTTTATTTTTCCCATTCCCCGCCCGGTCGATGATGCCGCCCGGGCGATGGGAAAACAGCGATGGAGGGAAGATTCCGGTAAGGTTACAGCGCGTACAGCGCCCCGTACTTATCATTCAAATAGTTCACATAGAAGCTGGGGTCGAAGGGGCCGCCGCAGGCGTTTTCCACCAATTCGCCGGGCGTGAGCAGCTGGCCGTGGCGGTGGATCTTTTCGCCCAGCCAGGCGGTGATGGGCTTCAAATCGCCGCCGCGCACCGCGCCCCACACGTCGAGGTCCTTCTGCATCTGCGGAAGCATCTGCGCGCCGTAGGCGCTGCCCAGGGCGTAGCTGGGGAAGTAGCCGATGGCGCCGAAGGACCAGTGGCTGTCCTGCAGGCAGCCGCGCTTGTCGTCGGGCACGTCGATGCCTAGGTACTTCTTATACATCCGGTTCCACTCGCCGGGGATGTCCTCCGTCTTCAAATCCCCGCCGATCATGGCCTTTTCCAGCTCATAGCGGATCATCACGTGCATGGCGTAGGTCAGCTCGTCCGCCTCCGTGCGGATCAGCGAGGGCTCCGCCAGGTTCGCCGCGCGATACAGCTTCTCCGCGTCCACGCCGGCCATCTGGTCCGGGAACAGGGCCCTCATCTCCGGCAGCAGCACCTCGCAGAACGCGCGGCTGCGGCCGATGATGTTCTCGTAAAATCGGCTCTGGCTCTCGTGAATGGACATGCTGCTGCCGCCGGAGAGGACGGTGCCCTGCAACTCGTCCGCCACGCCCAGTTCGTACAGGGCGTGGCCGCCCTCGTGCACCACGCTGTAAAGGTTGGAAAGCACGCTGTCTTCATGGTAGTGGGTGGTGATGCGCACGTCGTGCTTGTTGAAGCCCTCGGTGAACGGGTGCTCCGTCTCGCCCACGGCGCAGTCGTCCCGGCTGATGCCCATGATCTGCATCACCCGGTCGGTGAACAGCTTTTGCAGGTGGATGGGGTAGGGCTGGTTCAGGAACGCCACGTCCGGGCGGGGCTTTTCGGCCACGGCCAGGATCACCGGGGTCAGCTCCCTGCGCAGCAGCGCGAAGAACGGGTCCAGCGTCTCATGGGACAGGCCCTTTTCGTAGCCGTCCAGCAGCACGTCATAGGCGGGCTTGTTCGCGTTCTTGCGCTGGGCGAACCGGCGGTTGTAGGCGACGATCCTGTCCAGGTACGGCGCGTAGGCCGGAAAGTCGCTGGCCAGCTTCGCGTCGTGCCACACCTGCATGGCCTCGGCCATCAGCTGCTGGTAGGCCATGAATTCGTCCGCCGGCACCAGGGTGAGGTCGTCCCGCTGCTCCTTGAGCACCTCCGCCCGGCGGCGGTCCGTCAGGGATAGCGCGTCCCGGTGGGCCAGGATCGTCTCCAGGATCTCCCCGGTTCGCTCGGCGGTGACCTTTTCGTGGACAATGCCGCTCAAAAAGGCCATGGTCTCGCCCCTTGCGGGGGCGGAGTTGCGCGGGGCCACCGTCTCGCCGTCGTAGTTCAGGCAGCCGAGGGCATGGCTGTAGCAGCGCAGCTCGGCTTCCAGCGCCTTCAGCGCGGACAGGGCTTCGGTCAGGTTCATAGGTCGTTCCTCCTGGAAAGGTTTTGATGTTTGTTCTCGCTTATCCAAACTCGTACTCGTCGTCCCGCAGCATTTGCAGGCTGTAGGCCATGACGACCACGTCGGGGTGATATTGTTCGATCCACTCCTCCAGCGACTGGGAGTTCTGGCGCAGGTCGATGCACACCATCTGTCGGGCCATCAGCGACATAAACGTACAGATGGGGGCGCTGTAGCTGTCCTTGAGCACCATGACGGTGAAGTCCGGCGCGTCCGGATTGGCCAGCAGGTCATAGACCTCCACCTGGCCGTAGTAGGTATAGGCGTAGGTGTTCCAGGTCTTGCCCGGCTCCGGGTCCAGCCGGTCGGCGCGGGTCACGGCCTCGCGGAAGCTGCCCTCGCCGTGGCCCACGGTGGAGGCGCGCTTGTAATCGCGGGTGATGTTGGTTTCATACTTGGGCCAGTATTCCACGATGTCGTCCGGCTCCACCCGGCTCACGCCGATGCGCTGGCCATACTTGCCCAGGAATAGCTTTTCGTGGGTGAGGGTGTTCAGGTTTTCAAGGTCCAGCCGGGTGGGGTCCAGCTTCGCGCCGGTCATGTCGTTGATTTCGACCGCGATGTGCTGGGCCATGGTGATGGCGGCCAGGGTGGACCAGTGCTGGTCGGTGACCATCAGCAGATCGTCCATGTCCCGCCCGCAGTTGGGCAGCACGTCCCGGCTGTCCAGCGTGCGGATGCCGTTTTTCCTCAGACATGCCAGTGCCTCGTCCGCCATCTGGGCGGAGTGGTCCAGCGCGGCGTATTCCGAGGGCAGGTTTTCCGGGTCGTAGAGGGTGGGATGTTCATACACGAACAGGAACGGCAGATCCTTCAGCGTGGTCTGCCGCAGCTTGACGATGTCCTCCGCGTTGCGCTCCAGGGACTTGTAGGCCTGCAGGTCGTACAGATGGCCGTCGTTCAGCCGGATCATATTCTGTTTGCCGGTGTTGATCACCTTTTTGCCCAGCGCGTATTGGAAGGCGGAGTTGGCGTAGCCCATTTCGTCCTTCAGCCACATCACCTCCGCGATTTTGGAGGTAAAGCTGTTTATGCGGGCGGCGAAGCTGTCCAGCGGGGTGTGGCGCTTGGGCAGCTTGGCACGCAGCTCCGGCGTCATGCGCACGGATTCCAGCAGATCCGCGTGGCTGTTGACAAGCATGGCGACAAACGCCGTGAATATAAAGCCCAGGAACACCACCGTCAGGATCCCGGCGGTGACGCGGGTCAGGGTTTTGGAGGGGTTTTTTGCTTCTTTCATGGTTTTCCTTTCGGGGGGGGTTCATTCCGTCACCAGCTTGACGATCATATTTGTCATCGTGTCCATATCCTCCACGGCCACGCACTCGAACCGCCCGTGGCAGTTCATCCCGCCGGTAGCGATGTTGGGGGTCGGCAGGCCCATGTAGGTCAGCCGGGAGCCGTCGGTGCCGCCGCGGATGGGCTCGC
>CAMVBO010000235.1 GCA_947165745.1 uncultured Clostridia bacterium
GCGGGCATCGCGTTCATGCTGCTGGCGCTATTCAAGTGGTTGAAGCTCTCCGATGGCGCGATGGTGTTGATCGGCTTCGGCATGAACGCCTTTGCCTTCGTCCTGTCCCACTTCTTCCGCACGACGGGCAGCTATCTGGCGGATCAGCTGCTGGGCTATTTCGTGGTCACGGACGCGGAGGCCTACTTCCCGCTGTGCTGCTATTTTGTGTTCGTTGCCATTGGCTATGCTCTGGGCGGGATCTATCCGAGGATCAGGGACAAGGACGCGCTGGCAAATCGCGTGCTGCTCATCTGCGGCCCAATTGCCGCCGGCTATTACCTGCTGCGCGCCCTCGTGCCCATTCCGCTTCTGCCGGAGTTCGACAGCACCGAAATGTACATCATGAAGCCCCTGACGGACGCCCTGGCGAACGGCCTGATGTCCCTGGCCCTGCTGGCGCTGTTCCACAAGCTGCTGAGGGGCAAGGACGCGCCCGGGCCGGTCAACCACCTTTCCAGGCACATCAATCAATACTATTGCCTCAGCTATGTGCTGTTTACGCCCGTTTGTACCCTGCTGACGGCAACCCGCGGCGAACTGCTGCCGGGCACGCTTATGCCGCTGCTGTACGGCCTGGCGGTTCTGGTGATCTGTTTTCTCTATATCAACTGGGTGGACAGGCGGAAGCTGCCGCACAGCATTACGGAATTCAAGGAGCCCTGGCGCGCGGCGGTGTTCGCGGTGGTCTGGATCGCCACGATCGCAATTTTCGCCTACGCCTATCCAAAGGTCACTGAATACGCGACGATCTGGAACGATTATCTTGGAGCATAAGGCGGATAAAGGAGTGTGTCCGGTTTGAGCTTTTTCGCAAAGGAAAAGGTAAACAAGGGCCGTCAGCCGGAGCTGGATTGGCTGAAGGCGTTCTGCATCGTGTGCATGATCTTTCTGCACATCTACGAGGATTGCGCCGCGGAGCCGGCTGGGCTGTTCTATGAATTCCTGGAATATGCCTGCATCTTCACCGGCGCGGCCGGCTTCATGATCTGCATGGGCGTGGGCATGCGCTATTCCCGAAGGCAATCCCCGGCGGACTACGTCTATCGGGGGGTTGAGATCCTCACCGTAGGCCAGCTGCTCAATCTGCTGCGCAACGCCATGCCCAACCTGATCGCTTGGTGGATCAAGGGCGAGCAGATCTTCATCGCCCAAACGCTGCTGGTCATCCAGGCTGACATACTGTCCTTCGCGGGCATCGCGTTCCTGCTGATGGCACTGTTGAAAAAACTGAAGCTCTCGGACGGGTGGATTTTGGCCATCGGCTTCGCGATGAACGCGCTGGCGCTGACGCTCAGCCGCCTCATTGGGGACACGTCCAATTTCCTGCTCGACGTACTGATAGGCTTTTTCGTGACGAACCAAGCCTATTCCTACTTCCCACTGACCAGCTATTTTGTGTTTGTGGCCTTTGGCTACTTCATCGGGGGGCTGTATCCCAGGATCGCGGATAAGAAGGCTCTAGCTAATCGGGTGCTGCTGATCTGTCTGCCCGTTTGCGTGCTCTATTACGCGCTGCGCATGACCGTGCCCTTCCCGCTGATGCCGGAGTTTGGCGGCAAGCTGCAGTATTTCACGATCCCTGGCCCGGATGCCCTTGCCCAGTGCCTGGCGGCGCTGGTGGTCCTGGCGCTGTTCTACAAGCTGACCCTGCTGACGGGCGGCAAGGCCCCGGCGCTGGTCAATCATGTCTCCGGCAACATCAATCAGTATTACTGTGTGAGCTATGTGTTCACGTTCCCGATGATGACGCTTCTGATCGCCGCTCAGGGCCATCTGATGCAGGGCAGTCTGTTGCCGTTCCTGTACGGCCTGTTTGTGGTCGTCGCCTGCTATTTCATCATCGAGTGGAACGCCAGGTATCTGCACTTTGGAATCGCGGGCCTTCGCGGCGCGAAGCGTGCGGCGGTGTTCTGCGTGATCTGGGCGCTTACCCTCGCGGTTGTGCTCTACGCCTATCCCAGAATCGAGGTCTTCGCGACCTCATGGAACAACTATCTTCTGCCGTGATCCAACGAATGAACACAATATCCAAACAATGAGAGGAGAAAGACCATGCTGATCAACAAGAACATCGAATCGGAACGCAGGCTGACCCTGGCCATCTCGGGCAGCATCGACACGAACTCCGCGCCCCAGCTGCGCGAGGCGGTGGCTGTCGTGCCCGCCGACACGGAGCTCTTGACGCTCGATTTCAGGGACGTGTACGTCATCACCTCCGCGGGCCTGCGCGAGCTGCTGGTCTGCGCCCAGCGCTTCCCGGAGGATCGCCTAAGACTGATCAACGTCAACCCCGACATCATGGAGGTGCTCTCGATCACCGGCTTTGACGACATACTGAACGTCGAGGCGGCGTCCGAGGAACTCTCCACCTACGTCCACATGTCCTTCAAGACGCTGCTGGCGCGTCACGTCAAGCAGTCGGGCGACAAGGTGGTGCTGAAAAACGAGCGCGAGGCTTACACCTGGGCGGACATCGACAAGGCCTCCCAGATCATCGCGAGCGACCTGGCCATGCTGGGCGTGGGGAAGGGTGCGCACGTGGGCATCTGCGCGGCCAACTCGATCAACTGGGTGCTGACGTTCTACGCGGTGCAGAAGCTGGGCGCCATCGCCATGCTGATGAACCCCTCGCAGAGCGCGGAGGAGATCGGCAAGGTCTGCGCCATCGGCGACGTCACCACCTTCTGCTACGGCGAGATCGCCGCGATGAAGGAGGACATGCCGTTCCTCGCCGCCGTGAAGAGCGCTGAGGGCAGCAAGATCAAGAAATGCTATTCCATCCGCAACAGCCTGAACCTGCGCGACCGCTTCGACGAATACGAGGCGCTGGAGGGCCGCTTTGAGAACGAGGTGAACCCGGACGCGCCCAGCGTGGTGATCTTCACGTCCGGCTCCACCGGCAAGCCGAAGGGCGTGATCCTGTCGTCCTACAACCTCTTGAACGCCGCGGCGGTGCAGGTGAAGCTGCAGCGGCTGACGGACGCGGACAAGAACCTGTTGATCGTGCCGCTGTTCCACATCCTGGGGCTGGTGGTGTGCTTCCTGCCCTGCGCCATGACCGACGCGGTGCTGTTCGTGCCGGACAACATCCGCACCAACACGCTGATCCGCGTGATGAACAGCGAACACTGCACGCTGCTGCACTCCGTGCCGACGATGATCATCGCGCTTTTGAACAACAAGGACTTCACCTCCGACGCCTTCTCGTGCCTGCGCTGCACGTACCTGGCGGGCGCGGCGGCCACGGAGGCCCAGCTGCGCATGTTCAAGGAGAAGCTGCCGGGCAACCACTTCATGATCGCCTACGGCCTGAGCGAAATGGCCCCGGTCAGCGTGACGCTGTACGACGACACGGACGCGCACATACTGCGCAGCGTGGGCAAGCAGGTGGAGAACATCAGCATCAAGATACTGAACCGCGCCACCGGCGAGGATTGCCCCGCGGGCGAGCCGGGCGAGATACTGGTGCAGGGCTTCAACCTGATGACCGGCTACTACAAGGTGCCGCTGCAGGACCAGGCCATCGACGAGAATGGCTGGCTGCACACCGGCGACATGGGCTATCTGGACGCGGACGGCTACCTGACCCTGTCCGGCCGCTACAAGGAGCTGATCATCCGCGGCGGCGAGAACATCATGCCCTCCGAGGTGGAGTCGGCCATCTCCGAGCTGGACATCATCGAGAGCGTGAAGGTGATCGGCGTGCCCAGCGACTTCTTCGGCGAGGAGGTCGGCGCGTGCGTGAAGCTGAAGGCCGGCGCGACCTTCGACGAGGCGGCGGTGAAGGCGGAGCTATTGAAGCGCCTGGCCAAGTACAAGGTGCCATCGCACTTCGTCGTGTACGATGAATTCCCAATGCTGGGCAGTGGCAAGATCGACGGCGTGGCGCTGAAGGCGGACGCGCTGAAGCGGATCAAGGAGGGCTGATCGAACCCAACGGCGGGTCGGGAGGC
>CAMVBO010000236.1 GCA_947165745.1 uncultured Clostridia bacterium
CACCCACGACCAGTCCGAGGCCATGTCCATCTCCGACAACATCATCCTGATGAAGGGCGGCGTCATCGCCCAGATGGGCTCGCCCACGGAGATCTACTATCACCCCAACAGCGAGTTTGTGGCCGATTTCATCGGCGAGTGCAACTTCCTGAAGGGCCCCATCTCCTCGGTAGGCCTGGGAGAGGCCGCCGTGAACATCGTGGGCGTGGACGTGCCCGTGGCCACGGACAAGGCGGTGAAGGTGGGCGACCCGGGCGAGATCGTACTGCGACCCGAGGCCATCATCATCGATGACGTGGGCCTGCTGCCCTGCAAGGTGGAGCTGAGCTGCTTCATGGGCTCCTATCAGAATTACCACGTCCGCGTGGGGGACACCCTGGTGAAGATCACCGACAACTGCCCCATCAACAAAAAGATCTTCAATGTGGGCGACAACGCCTACATCACCTTCGACAAGGTCTGCGCGCACCTGCTGTAAGCGCAGACGGGGCGGTGGGGTCTCAATGACGGATGTTCCGGGAGCGTAATCGGGTAAACGGTTTCAGCAAAAGCACCGGCGGAGACATTCTCCCCGGTGCATTTGGCGAACAGAATGCTGTTTACAGCCACCGCCGGGTTCCGCGACCGAAAAAAACAGGGCAATAAGCTTCCGCTGTAAGGAGGGCAATATGAAAACCATCAAAAGCGTCTACAAGATCGGCAACGGCCCATCGTCCTCACACACCGTCGGCCCCTATCACGCCGCGCAGATCTTCGGCGCGCGGTATCCCCAGGCGGATGCGTTTCGCGTGACGCTGTACGGTTCGCTGGCTTTCACCGGCGAGGGCCACGGTACCGGCAAGGCCATCGTGTCGGGCCTTCCGGGGGCGGAAGTGGTGTTCAACCGTGAGGAGACGGATTTGCCGCACCCGAACACCATGCGCTTTGAGGCCTTCAAGGATGGGGAGCGGATCGGCGAAAACCGCATCTTCTCCATCGGCGGCGGCTCCATTCGCATCGAGGGCGAGGACTCCGAGGACGAAGTGGAGGTCTATCCCCAGCAGCACTTTAGCGAGATCCTGCAAATCTGCAAGCAGCGCAGCCTGAACCTGGCCCAGTTCATCTATCGCATGGAGGACGACCGGCTGCGCGACAGCCTGAAGGTGGTGTGGGAGGCCATGAAGGACGCCATCCGCCGAGGTCTGGCTGCCGAGGGCACGCTGCCCGGCGGACTGGGCGTGGCCAGGAAGGCCAGGATGCTGTATGAGAAGCGCTGCTACAACGAGAGCGCCGACGTGACCATGAACCGGGTCATCGCCGCTTACGCCTATGCCGTCAGCGAGGAAAACGCCGACGAACACATCGTCGTCACCGCGCCCACCTGCGGCAGCTGCGGCGTGCTGCCCGCCGTGATGTACTATATGTACGCGGACCGGGGCTTTCCGGAGGAGGAGATCCTGGACGCGCTGGCCGTGGCGGCGCTGATCGGCAACGTGATTCGCACCAACGCCTCCATCTCCGGCGCCGAGTGCGGCTGTCAGGCGGAGATCGGCAGCGCCTGCTCCATGACGGCGGCGGCGCTGGCCTCCCTCTACGGCCTGAACATCGACCAGATCGAGTACGCGGCGGAGATCGCCATGGAGCACAACCTGGGCCTGACCTGCGACCCGGTGAAGGGCCTGGTGCAGATTCCCTGCATCGAGCGCAACGCCGTCGCCGCCATGAGGGCCATCAGCTCCGTGAACCTGTCCCGCTTCCTGTACTCCACCCGCAAGATCTCCTTCGACGAGGTGGTGGCCACCATGTATCGCACGGGCAAGGACATGGACGAAAAGTACCGCGAGACCAGCCACGGCGGCCTTGCACAGATCTACTACGCGAACTGACGCCGCCTTAACCGGCGGACGACCCCGAAAGGAGCACTCAACATGGGCAATTATCGCAATTTTAAGCTGACCACATACTTTATCGCCCACGCCACCGCCCACATCACCCGTCAGGAGCTGGAAAAGCAGCTGGCCTTCATGGAAAAGCACATGCGGCTGGACAAGGTGTATCTGGAGCCCTTTCGGGGCGAGCTGGCCTCCCACGAACAGGTGGAGATGTGCCGCGAGGTCTTTAAGGCCCATGGCGTGGAGGTGGCCGGCGGCCTGACCACCGTCATCCCCACCCCCGAGGGCGACGCGCCCAAGGCCCGCCTGTTTGACACCTTCTGCTACAACGATCCGAAGATGCGCGCGCGGCTGAAGGAGGTCTGCGCGTTCATCGGTGGCCACTTCGACGAGTTCATCATCGACGATTTCTTCTTCACCGGCTGCGCCTGCCCGGAATGCTGCAAGGCCAGGGACGCGTTCAACCGGGAACACGGCGTCTCGGACGGCAGCTGGCAGGCCTACCGGCTGGACCTGATGCGCCGGGTGAGCGAGGAGCTGGTCATCGGCCCGGCGAAGGCCGCCAACCCCAGGTGCAAAATCATCATCAAGTATCCCAATTGGGCCGAGAGCTATCAGGAGACGGGCTACAACCCCGCCGAACAGCGAAAGCTGTTCGATGGTCTGTACACCGGCACCGAGACCCGGGACCCCGTCGTCACCGACCAGCACCTGCCGCGGTACCTGAGCTATTCGCTGATGACCTACTTTGAGAACATGTGGCCCGGCCACAACGGCGGCGGCTGGTTCGACACCTTCGACATGCACATCACCGAGCACTACCTGGAGCAGGCGTATCTCACGGCGTTTTCAAAGCCGAAGGAGCTGATGATGTTCTGCTTCCAGAGCATGTACGACAACATGTACACCGCCGCCCTGGGCTTCCAGCTGGACAAGCTGGACGCGGTGCTGGACCATGCCGGCAACCCCGTGGGCATCGCCTGCTACCTGCCGGACGACAGCCAGGGCGAGGACAATGTGCAGGACTTCCTGGGCATGGCGGGCCTGCCTATCGTGTGCACGCCTTATTTCCCCGAGGACGCGGAGTGGATCCTGCTCACCCGCGCCGCCGCGCATGACCCTCAGATCGTCGAAAAGCTGTCCCGCTGGCTGACGGACAAGGGCGGCACGGCCATGGTCACCACAGGCTTCATTGAGGCCACGGAGGACCGGGGCATCCACGCGCTGACCTCCATCCGCCTGAGGGGCCGGAAGATCGCGGCGCGGCACTATCGCGTTGAGGACGCGCGCGGGCGCCTGTGCCTGTATGCCACGGGCGACCGGCCCATCACCATTCCCGTGGCGGAATTCCGCAACAACGCCACCTGGGCCGTGGTCAAGGCGGTGCATGGCGAAGAGAGCTACGGCCTTATGCTGCGGGACCACTACGGCAGGGGCACGATGTGGACGCTGGCCATCCCGGACGCGTTCCCGGACATCTACCACATTCCCGCCGAGGCGCTGGGCCGCATGCGCCAGGCCATGCCGGTGAACGGCCTGTGGATGGAGTGCCCCGCCGGGGTCAGCCTGTTCGCCTATGACAACGACACCTGCGTGATCTATCCCTACGTGATGAGCGCGACCCAGTATCGCGTCGTGAAGCTGCACGCGCAAGGGGCGAAGGCGCTGGTCGATCCCATCACCGGCCGGCGGGTGGAGCCCCGATACTTCGACGGCGACGAGGCCGTGTTCGAGCTGCCGTCGAAATCCGGGGAGTATACGCTGTACAGGATAGAAAAATAAGTTATCTACATTTAACAAAAACCTTGACTACAGTCAAGGTTTTTGTTGTCAATATGGGTTATAATAGTATCGGCCTATGGCCGAAACCATGTACGACGGCACACTGCCGATGAAAGAGGTATACACATGCTGGAACTGAAACACATCTCCTTTGACGTGGAGGACGGCGGCAAGGGCCGCGAGATCATCCGCGACATCAGCCTGACCATCCCGGACGGCCGCCTGGTGGTGGTCACGGGGCCGAACGGCGGCGGCAAATCCACGCTGGCGCGGCTGATCATGGGCATCGAGAAGCCCACCGCCGGCGCCATCGTCCTAAACGGCGAGGA
>CAMVBO010000237.1 GCA_947165745.1 uncultured Clostridia bacterium
TCGGCGGCGTGCTGACCCGCGTGCAGACCATGCTGGGCCAGTGGGGCTTCTATGGCGGGCCCGTGGACGGCGAAAAGGGCGCCGGCACCGACGAGGCGATCCGCACGTTCAAAAGCTACATGCAGGCCATCAGCCCCGGCTTTGGCGTGACGCCCACCCCGGAGCCCACCGCCACCCCCAACCCCGACGGCGCGTTCGGCGACATGCCCGTGGTGGTGGACATGCCTCTGGCCACGCCCAGCGCCGCTTACAGGTATGACGAGACCATCACCGACGCCGTGATGGAATACGTGGACGGCGACAAGGACTTCGTGGTGTTCCGCCAGAACGTGCAGGAAGGCGACAGCGGCGAGGAAGCCCTGCGGGTGCAGACCCGCCTGCACCAGCTGAAATACCTCTACGCCGCGGACGGCGCTTTCGGCGCCATCTCGACGCGCGCGCTCAGGTACTTCCAGCGCAAAAACGGTCTGGAGGAGACCGGCGTGGCCGACGCCGCCACCCAGCAGATGCTGTTCTCCGCCAAGGCCATGTCCGCCGAGGAATACGTGTTCCCCTACAAGCTGATCGTGGACGTGTCCGACCAGCGGGTCTACGTGGCCCAGTGGACAGGCTCGCGCTATGAAGGCCCGATTCATACCTTCATCTGCGCCACCGGCACCAAGGAAAACCCCACCCCCCTGGGCACCTACCAGGCCGGCGGCAAGGCGTCGGACGGCAAGTGGTACTACTTCAAGGAATTCTACTGCTACGCCCAGTGGGCCTACCAGATCGTGGGCGGCATACTGTTCCACTCCAACACCACGCTCAAGCCCAAGGGCAGGCCCAGCGACGGCGGCTTGGGCCATCGCGCCTCCCACGGCTGCATCCGCATGAAGGTGGCCGACGCCAAGTGGATCTACGACAACTGCCCCCAGGGCACGACCGTCGTCATACAGGATTGACCCAGTAAACCGCGACGCATCGCCGGAACCCGCCGGGTTCCGGCGATGTCTGTCTGTGCCATTCCATTATTGACAATTTGTGCCCGTTCTGATATATTTGTGATATACCCAACACGCAGGAGGGAATCAGTCCATGAAGCTGCCAGGCTATCACGAGGATTTGCACACGCTGCACGTGAACACCCTGCCCAACCGGGCCTACTACATCCCCTATTCCGATGTGGAGGACGCCCGCAGGGATGTGCGCGCCGAGTCGGACCGCTTCCAGTCGCTGAGCGGCGAATGGAAGTTCCGCTATTTCGCCAGCACGGCCGACCTGCCGGAGGACTTCCTCTCGGAGTCGCAGCCGCTGGACGTCATCCCGGTGCCCTCGGTGTGGCAGATGCACGGCTATGACCGGCATCAGTATACCAACGTGCGCTTCCCCATTCCCTACGACCCGCCCTATGTGCCGGCGAAAAACCCCTGCGGCCTCTATCTGCGCCACTTCACGCTGGACAACGAGGAAGGTCTGCGCACGCTGGTGTTCGAGGGCGTGGACTCCTGCTTCTATCTGTGGATCAACGGCGAATTCGTGGGCTACAGCCAGATTTCCCACTCCACCAGCGAATTTGACGTAACGAAATACGTGCGCCCCGGCGACAACGTGATTGCCGTGCTGGTGCTGAAGTGGTGCGACGGCACCTATCTGGAGGACCAGGACAAGCTGCGCATGAGCGGCATCTTCCGGGATGTGTACCTGCTGCGCCGCGACGCGCGACACATCTGGGACTACTTCGTGCACACCCGCCTGTCCGGGGATCTGCGAAGCTGCGATCTGCACGTGGATTTGCAAATGCGCGGCGAATCGCCGGAAAACCACTCCGTGCACTATTACCTGTACGACCCCCAGGGCGACCCGGTGGCCAACGGCCGCACCTATGAAAACCACTTCGACATCCACATGGACGACGTGGAGCTGTGGAACGCCGAAAACCCGAGCCTCTACACGCTGGTGCTGCGCTACGCGGGCGAGCGGATCGTGGAGTTCGTGGGCCTGCGGGAAATCCACATCTCCGACCGCGTGGTCTACATCAACGGCCAGAAGGTGAAGTTCCACGGCGTGAATCGCCACGACAGCGACCCGGTGGTCGGGCCCGCCGTGGACGAAAACCACAT
Source organism: uncultured Clostridia bacterium (assembly GCA_947165745.1). The sequence goes on from CAMVBO010000237.1 coordinate 2,100, forward strand.
GCTGCGGGACTTGGTGCTGATGAAGCAGCACAACATCAACGCCATCCGCACCAGCCACTATCCCAACTCGCCGCTGTTCAGCCGCATGTGCGACCACTACGGCTTTTACCTGATCGCCGAGGCCGACCTGGAGTGCCACGGCGTGGTGTTCCACGACGGCGATTATGATGAAGCCAACTACAACCGCATCGCCCAGGACCCGGATTTCTGCGAGGCGATCCTCGACCGGGTGCAGCACAGCGTGATCCGGGACAAGAATCGGCCCAGCATCGTGATCTGGTCCATGGGCAACGAATCCGGCATGGGCGCGAACTTCCACGAGGCCCTGCGCTGGACCAAGGAATACGATCCCTCCCGGCTGACCCATTACGAGCGGGCCTCCTATCCCCCGCCGGGCGAGGAGATCAACCACGACAATCTGGACCTGTACAGCCGGATGTACCCCTCCATCGAGGAAATCGACCGGTACTTCGAGGAAAACCGCATCGACAAGCCCTACATCCTGTGCGAATACGCCCACGCCATGGGCAACGGCCCCGGCGATCTGGAAAACTACTTCCAGTGCTTCGAGCGCCACGACGGCCACTGCGGCGGCTTCGTGTGGGAGTGGTGCGACCACGCCGTGGACATGGGCCGCAATCCCGACGGGCGCCGGCGCTACTACTACGGCGGCGACTTTGGCGAATTCCCCCACGACGGCAACTTCTGTATGGACGGTCTGGTCTATCCGGACCGCCGGCCCCACACCGGCCTCAAGGAGTTCAAGAACGTGAACCGCCCCGCCCGCATCCTAGAGGTGAACCTGGAGGCGGGCCAGTTCGACATCAGGAATTACCTGGACTTCACCACACTGAGCGAGCACATCCGACTGACCTACGCCGTGCGCCAGAACGGGCAGGAGATCGCGGGGGGCGAGGTGCCGGAGGAGGCGCTGAACATCCCGCCCCACGGCGAGGGCATCTTCCAAATCCCGTTGCCGGACACGAAGCGACAGCCCTTCGCGGTGTACTTTGAAATGCGCCAGCGCTATGATCGGCCCCTGGTGCCCGCCGGGCACCTGCTGGGCGTGGAGCAGATCGGCCGCCAGCGGCTGGAATTGGCCCGGGAGCCGGAGGGCGTGCTGGCCCTGGAGGTGTGGGAGGACGACCGCGTGGTGAACCTGCGGGGCGAAAACTTCCGCTATGTGTTCAACAAGCAGAGCGGCTGCTTCAATGTGCTGAACTATGACCAGCTGCACTTGCTGCAGGAGCCGATGGCCTTCAACATCTGGCGCGCGCCCACCGACAACGACATGTACCTGAAACAGCAGTGGCTGCGCTTCGGATATGACCGGGCCATTCCCCGGGTCTACGACGTGCGCGTGGAGGTGGGCGACGACGCGCTGATCACCGCCGATTTCAGCATCGGGGCCACCTATCTGCCCAACATCGCCCGGGGCACCGCCGTATGGCGCGTGCGCATGAACGGCAAAATCGATGGCAGCATCCACGTCAAGCGCCGCGACGGCGCGCCGTCCCTGCCCCGCTTCGGCCTTCGGCTGATGCTGCCGGAGGAGGTCAAAGAGGTGCGCTACTTCGGCTTCGGCCCCTATGAAAGCTACAAGGACAAGCATCGCGCCTGCGTGAAGCACCTGTACGACACCACCGTCCAGCGCATGTACGAGGACTACATCCGCCCCCAGGAGAGCGGCAGCCGCTGGAATTGCGACTATGTGCGGCTCACCGGCCCGCTGGGCGGCCTGGAGGTGACGGGCGAGGAATTCAGCTTCAACGTCTCTCGCTTCACCCAGGAGGAGCTGACGGCCAAGGCCCACAACTTCGAGCTGGTGCCCTGCGGCGACACCGTGTTCTGCCTGGACTACCGCCAGAACGGCATCGG
>CAMVBO010000238.1 GCA_947165745.1 uncultured Clostridia bacterium
CGGGTCTATCCCGGCATCAAGGAAAACGGCGCGGTGTTCAGCCATCCCAACCCCTGGGCCTGGGTGGCGGAGTGCAGGCTGGGCCGGGGCAGCCGGGCGATGAAGTTCTACGACGCGCTGCTGCCGGAGAACCAGAACGACATCATGGAGATCCGCCGGGCCGAGCCCTACACCTACTGCCAGTTCATCATGGGCCGGGACCACGCCGCCCACGGGCGGGCGCGCCACCCGTTTATGACCGGCTCCGCCGGCTGGGCCTACTTCGCCGCCACCCGGTATATGCTGGGCGTGCGGCCGGAGTTCGACCGGCTGACCGTGGACCCATGCGTGCCCGCCGACTGGGACGGCTTCAGCGTCGTCCGCCGCTGGCGCGGGGCAGAGTACCGCATTCGCGTGGAGAACCCCGACCACGTGGAAAAGGGCGTGAAGGCGATCTTCGTGGATGGCAAACCCGCCGACGCGATCCCCGTGTTCGGGGCGGGGGAGTACGACATTCGCGTGGTTATGGGGAGATAATTGGAAATCAGGAATGAGGAATTAGGAATGAGGAATGTTGGAAGAAATCCTCACGGATTTCCTGCTGATTCAAATTGCTGTCCGAATCCTTGCACAACCATTCCTCATTCCTCATTGACAATACGATTTAATAAGGAGCATCGCGATATGATCCAATTCGGCACCGGCGGCTGGCGCGCCATCATTGGCGACGGCTTCACCCGTGAAAACATACAAAAGGTGGCGGCGGCGTTGGGCCGTCGCATGGCCCGCGAGGGCGCGAGAATGGAAATCTGCATCGGCTATGACCGCCGCTTCTTGAGCCGGGAGGCCGCCATCTGGTTCTCCGAGGCCATCGCGGGGGAGGGCGTGAAGGTGGACTTCATCAACATCTCCCCGCCCACGCCCCAGATCATGTTCACCGTGAAAAACTGGGAGCTGCCCTACGGCGCGGCCATCACGGCCAGCCACAACCCGGCGCTGTACAACGGCATCAAGCTGTTCACCGCCGGGGGCCGGGACGCCACGCAGGAGATCACCGACGAGATCCAGGCCGAGGCCAACGCCATGTCGCCGGAGGAGATCCGCCCCGTGGACTTCGAAGCGGCCAGGGCGGCGGGCCAGGTGGTGTATGTGGACACCCGGGACGACTATCTGGACTCCATCCTGGAGCGCATCGACACCAAGGCCATCCGCAAGCGCCGACCGCGCATCGTGCTGGACCCGATGTACGGCGTGAGCCTGACGGGTCTGATGACCATACTGTACAGCTGCCGCTGCGACGTGACCGTGATCCACGACACCCACGACGCTTTCTTCGGCCGCCGCCTGCCCGCGCCCAACATCGACACCATGGCGGACCTGCAGCGCCAGGTGCTGGACCAGGCGGCCGATCTGGGCATCGCCACCGACGGCGACGCGGACCGGCTGGGCGTCATCGACGAAAAGGGCCGCTACGTCAGCGCCAACGAGATCCTGGTGCTGCTGTACCACTACCTGCTCAAGTACAAGGGCTGGAAGGGCGCGGTGGTGCGCAACGTTGCCACCACCCACCTGCTGGACCGGGTGGCGGCGAAGTTTGGCGAGCAGTGTGTCGAGGTGCCCGTGGGCTTCAAGAACATCTCCGCCGGCATGCAGGCGTGCGACGCGCTGTTGGGCGGCGAGAGCTCCGGCGGCCTCACGGTGCGGGGCCACATCTTCGGCAAGGACGGCCTCTACGCGGCTTCGCTGCTGGTGGAGATGCTGGCCGTCACGGGCAAGCCTCTGTCCCAGACGGTGCAGGAGATCTTCGACGAATACGGCGAGCTGCACATGGCCGAGTACGACTGGCTGCTCACCGAGGAGAGAAAGTCCGAGATCACCGGCCGGGTGTTCGAGCGACGGGAGCTGCCCGGGTTCGACGCGCCAGTGGACCACATCTCCTGGGCGGACGGCTGCAAGCTGTATTTTACAGACGGCAGCTGGATCATCCTGCGCTTCTCCGGCACCGAGCCCCGCGTGCGCGTGTTCGCCGAGGCCGAGACCCTCGACCGCGCCAAAGCGCTGGTGGGCCAGATGGCCGGATTCCTGGGACTGCCGTATTGAACCCAAAAGCCTTCCCCAGAGGGGGGGAGGCTATGGAATTGTGCGGTTCCCGGAAAAGAAGATCACGGTGGCGATTGCCACCGTGATCTCGGGTAAGCTGAAACCGTCAGGCCTTCGTGCCTTTTCTGTTCTTGAGCGTGAGGACGAGCCACACGACAAAGAGTATGCCGCCGATGGTCAGGACAATACCTCCGTTGCTTTGTCCCCGCCCTTTGGCATTCTCTTCTCTATGCAATATATTTCCGGCGTCTGTGGCAGCTTGTAGCGCATCTTCGATCTCATCATCGAGCGCCTCCGGTTTTTTGGAGTACTCCTCCACCAGCTTGTCAAATTCTGGCCACTTGGAGAGATAACTGGCGTGATCCGATTCTGAAATGGTGTTGGGAGAAAGGACGGCTACCCTCACCAGTCCGAGCATCTCCTGATAATCACTGGTGTCTTTATAGTGGTCTCTATAGCTGGACAGGTCTCTATTGGATGTAGTAATCAGTCCGATACAGCCGATTACGAGGACGACGATGCTGAGGATCAACAAAACAAGGCGTAGCTTCTTCATAGTGCTCCCTCCTGTGGTTTGTCTTGAGTTGGTACGAGAAGCAAAACCAATTCTTGACAGAATGATAGCATAAAGATATATTATAAGTCAAGAATTTTCAACAAACAAAACCGCTGACTTTGTCTAATACTGCCACGGAGGTATGCCCATGCGCATATTCAAGAAGATTCGCGTTCAGCTGGTGGCGATCGTGACGATCTGCTACCTGCTGCCCGTGTTTGTGCTGGGCTATTTTGTGGGCGGGCCGGTGCTGCGGAACCTGAAGGCCAAGACGGAATCGGCGCTGGCGGCGGGCATGGACGACGCCATGCTGCTGGCGGAGGAGGGCGTGCGCAAGCTGGTGACCCTGTCCCAGGACGCCACCTATGACGGCGAACTGACCGACGCCGCCTCCCAGCGGGACAGCGGCGCCATCTCCGACGGCGAGTTTCTGCGCCGGGCCCGCAGCTATATCGAGCGCAAGTACAGCCGCGAGGCGCTGTTGACCTTCGCGGCCTGCTTCACGCTGGACAACCCGGATCTGCTGCTGGTGAACCGCGCCGGGTCCGAGGCGGCGGCGGAATACCAGGCAAGCGCCCACGAGGCCGTGAAGGCCCTGGGCGACGAGCTGGACACCCAGGGGCGGTTTGTGCGGCTGGACGGGCGCATCTACCTGGTGCGCAACCTGATGAGCCTGCGCATGAAGCCCTATGGCATGCTGGTGCTGGGCGTGGACGAGGCGCGGCTGACGGCCCCGCTGGCGGCGCTGGCGAACCAGTGGGATGCCCGGCTGGACGTGACGCTGGACGACGTGCGCCTGTTCGATGTCACCCAAACCGGCAGGGCCGGCCTGGAGGGCGCTTCCTGGGAAGCGCTGCCCGCGGGCCGGGTGGCCATCGCCGGGGTGGGGCAGTATGCCCTGCCGGGCGAGGTCGTCGACCGGGACTACCGCCTGCGCGCGGGGCTGATATTGGGCCGCGCGCGGCTCTATGGCGACCTGGACGCCTTCCGGCTGCTGCTGGGCGGGCTGATCCTGCTGCTGATTCCCATTCTGGGGGTCATCGCCTGGTATGTCTACCGGCGCATCACCCGGCCCATCGCCATACTCTCCGAAGCGGCCGGCCGCATCGAATCCGGCGAGCTGGGCGTCACCGTGCCCATGCAGGGGGACGACGAGCTGGGCGCGCTGGGCAAGGCCTTTTCCAACATGAGCCTGCGACTGGAGGAGCTGATCGACCGCAACTACAAGGAGGAGATCGCCCTGCGGGACGCCCGCATCCAGGCCATGCAGAGCCGCATCAACCCCCATTTCATCAACAACGCCCTGGAGACCATCAACTGGCAGGC
>CAMVBO010000239.1 GCA_947165745.1 uncultured Clostridia bacterium
CAGCCTGATACGCTCGAAACTGCACATCCCGGACTTTAGAAACACACTCTAGAGGAGGTGCCCCATGAATCCACGGGATCTGCACGATTTTGAGGACGTAGCCGAGAATTACGACCTCTATCTGGACGCCATGTACCGCAACGAGGACAACCACGCCGGCTTCCTGGATTTCTACCTGGACTTTGCCCGCGAATACGGTCAGGGCGGCGTGATCGACATCGCCTGCGGCACCGGCGCGGTGTTGCTGCACCTGGCGCAAAACGGCATAGTGGCCGACGGTACGGACCTGTCCGAGGCCATGTGCCGCGTGGCGGACGAAAAAGCCCGGGCGATGGGCTTCAACCTCAACATCTTCCCGGCGAACATGACCGATTTCAAAGGCAGCCGCCGCTACTCCTGCGCCATCATTGCCCGCAGCGGCTTCATGCACCTGACGACCAGCGAGGCCCAGCGCGCGGCGCTGTTGAACATCCGTGAAAACCTGACGGACGGCGGCATGCTCACCTTCAACACCTTCGACCCCCACCCCGCCTTCCAGGCCCGGCAGATGGCCACGTCGGAGACGGACTACTCCCTGCGGCTGGAATACGTCAACCGCCAGGGCCAGCGGGAGCGCATCTACAACGCCATCTCCTACGATCCCTTCACCCAGGTGATGAGCGGCAACTGGAAGTTTGAGACGCTGGACGGGGCGGGCAACGTCATCGGCGAGCGCGTGCGCCCACTGAAGATGCGCCAGACCTATCGGCAGGAGATGAAGTATCTGCTGGAGCTGTGCGGCTACGAGATCATAAACGTCTACGGCGGCTATCACCGGGAATCGGCGGAGGGCTCGGCGAAAAACGTCATCTGGTGCGTGCGCAAGGCGTGAACCGGGAACCGGTTTCGCCCTTGACCCGTCCAAGGGGTATATGAACCCACAAAGGAGGCTGACCCCATGAAACGCATATTTGCCCTGATGATCGCGCTGTGCCTGTGCGCGGCGGTCGTCCCCGCCTTGGCGGAGGCCGATGAAGTCCAGCCGCTGGCGGAAGGCGCATCCCTGACCGTGGATCTGGACGGCGACGGCGCGGACGAAACCGTCGCCTGGACCATGGCGCCCGGAAAGTACGGCGACGCCTGCCTGGCGCTGAACGTCGCCGCCGCGAACGGCGAAAGCCTACAATATGTCACCGACATTACCTGGAACGGCGGGGTCTACGTCCACGACATGGACGCGGACGGCCTGCCGGAGATATTGATGACCGGCGATGTGATGAGTGACGACTATTACACCTGGTGCCTGCAATACCGGGGCGGGAAGCTGATCGAGGTGCTGTTCCCCGACTGCGAACGCGGCGACAATTCCGACGGCTATTTCAAGCAGGGCTACGGGCTGATCACCCGCATCACCGACCACGTCGTCCAGCTGACCGGCAGCCAGGACGTGCTGGGCACCTGGATGGCCAGCCGCGTGGTCTCGCTGGATTTCCCCGGCCGCTTTGAATTTTGCGACAACGGGCTGTGGGAGCGCCCGGGCGATTACGAAGGCGACGACAGCCTGTGGGAATACGGCGCGCTGATCGTCCGCGCGCCCCTGAAATATGTCGGCGAACACGGCAGTGAAGACGGCGTGCTGAACCCCGGCGACAAGGTGCTCGTCTACGCCACCGACAAGCGGTCCGAAGCCCACTTCCTCACCCGGGACGGCCGGTCGGGCATCCTTGAAATCTCTACCGATTACGACCGGGGCTGGGGGCTGCTGGTGGACGGCATCCCGGAGGCCGAGGGCTTTGAAATGATCCCCTACGCGGATTGACCAAAGTCAAATCCCATACAACAAAGCAAGATCCTGCGCTGTGCAAGGCAGGATCTTGCTTTGCTGTCTCTACCAGAAACGACTACACTTGCCACTATAGGCTAATCACTGTCCACGCGCTCCAGCACCTTCACGACCTTCCGCGCCCGCTGCTCCAGGGCGTTCAGCTCCTCCTCGGTCTGGTTCAGGCGCTGGCGCATGCGCTGGATGGACTCGTCGAAGCGGGCGAAGTCCTGGCGCATGGCGGTGAGGGTCGCAAGCACCTCGCCGCTGCGCCTTTCCAGCGTCACGGTGCGCAGGCCCAGCTGCAGGCTGGTCAGCAGCGCGCAGAGGGTGGCCGGGCCGGAGATCAGCACGCGCCAGCGCTCCTGCACCCGCTCGATCAGGCCGTCCCGGCGGGCCACCTCGGCATAGAGGCTCTCCGTCGGCAGGAACATCACGGCGAAATCGGTGGTCTGGGGAGGCAGGATGTACTTGTCATGGATGCGCTTGGCCTGCTCCAGAACCGCCCGCTCCAGCTGCAGCGCGCAGCGCTTCGCGGTCTCCACGTCCCCGCCCTCCCGGGCCTCCACCAGGCGCAGGTAGTCCTCCTGGGGAAACTTGGAATCGATGGGCAGCAGCGGCGCTTCCTCCCCCGCCGTGGGCATGGGCAGCGCGAACTCCACCCGGTTCTGGGACAGGGCCGGAATGGCCGTGCCCGCCAGATACTGCCCCGGCGCGAACAGCTGCTCCAGCAATCCCCGCAGCTGCACCTCGCCCCAGACGCCCCGGGTCTTCACCCCGCCCAGCATCTTTTTCAGGTCCGTGACGCCCAGGGACAGCTCCCGAAGCTCGCCCAGCCCCCGGTGCACATTCTCCAGCTTGCCGGTCACCAGCTCCTGCATCTGCTCCAGCCGGCGATCGTTGGACTGGTTCAACAGCTCCATGCGCTCGTCCAGCGCGCGGCGCATCCGGTCCTGCCGGGTCTCCATCGCACCGGACAAGGCCTCCATCTGCCGCAGGGCGGCGTTCAGGCCCTCCCCCAGCCGCGCTACGGCGACGGCCTGCTGCTCGGAATCGTGGCGCAGGCGGCCCAGCACCCGCGCCTGCCGCCGCTCCGCGCGATGGGAAAGTATCGCCGCGCACAGGATCGCCGCGCCCACGCCCAAAATCAGCGTGACCAACGCCAGCAGCGCGAAGTTTCCGCTCACAAATTCACTCATTTCCGGCCCAGCTCCAGCGTCTTTTCATAGGCGGCCACCACAGCCTCGAAGGCCGCGCCGCGGAACCCGGCCGCCTCCAGCGCCCGCACGCCCTGGATGGTGGAGCCGCCGGGGGAACATACCGCGTCCTTCATCGCGCCGGGATGCTGGCCGGTCTGCAGCGCCAGCGCCGCCGTGCCCTTCAGCATCTGCGCCGCGTACAGCTGGGCCTTGGCCCTGGGCAGCCCGCAGGCCACGCCGCCGTCCGCCAGCGCCTCGATCAGCATGGCCGCGAAGGCCGGGCCGCAGCCCGCCACGGCGCTGCCGGCGTCGATCAGCTTCTCGTCGATGAAGTCCAGCGCGCCCGCGCCGGCCATGATCCGGGTAAAGTCGGCCAGCTGCCCGTCAGACGCGCCGTCGGCGCAGCACAGCACCATGCCCTCGCCGATGGCCGCCGGGGTGTTGGGCATCACGCGGATCACCGGGAAGTCCACTCCGGCCATCCGCCGGATCGCCGCCATGGACAGCCCCGCCGCTATGGTCACCAGCACGCAGGGCGCCTTGCGCGCGGCCAGTTCATCGCGGATATCCGCCAGCATGCCCGCCATCATCTGGGGCTTTACGCCCAGGAACAGATAATCGCTCTCCCGGGCCGCCTCGGCGTTGTCCACCGCCCGCGCGCCCAGCTTTTCCGCCAGCGACGCCGCCTTTTCCCGCGTGCGGTTGGCCAGCAGGATATTCTGCCCCGGCAGAACCTTGCGGGCCGCCGTGGCCAGCGCCCCGCCCATGTTGCCGCAGCCGATGAAGCCGAAGATGGGATTTGTCATGCGTATACCTCCCGTATTCATAAACGCCCTCAAGCGAACCGCTTGAGGGCGTCGTGTCATCGCGTTCTATCTCGCGCCGTTCACATAGCGCACTTCCCCGGGCATGATCATGCCCAGCTCGTCCCGGGCCGTGCGGATCACGTAGTCGTCCGT
>CAMVBO010000240.1 GCA_947165745.1 uncultured Clostridia bacterium
ACGGCAAGGTCGTCGAGATCGATGGGCAGAAGGTCGAGTGGGTTTCCCGGAAGGAAGTGCACGAGATCGAAGGCCTGAAGACCGGCGAGGAATACACGCTGCGCGAGACCGTGGCGCCGGACGGCTACACGGTGACGACGGACACCAAGTTCACGATCGACGAGGAAGGCAATGTGACCAGCACGGGCAGCGTGTCCGAGGATGGCGTGCTGCTGGTTGAGGACGCGAAGACTTCCATCAAGGTGAAGAAGACTGACATCGCCGACGGCAAGGAATTGGCCGGGGCGAAGATCCAGATCAAGGACAAGGACGGCAAGGTCGTCGAGGAGTGGACTTCCACCAAGGAAGCGCACGTGGTCGAAGGTCTGAAGACCGGCGTGGTGTACACGCTGCATGAGACCGTGGCCCCGCAGGGCTATGACATCACCGCGGATACCAAGTTCTCCATCAATCCGGACGGCACGGTGAAGCGGATCTCCGGTAAGATCAAGGATGGCGTCATCCTTGTGGAGGATTCCAAGACCGGAGGCAATACCGAAACGCCCACTCCGGAGACGACCCCGGCGCCTGGCCCGATCAGCCTGAGCGGCAAGAAGATCTGGGTGGACGAGGACAACTACTACAACACCAGGCCGGAGAGCATCACGCTGCAGTTGTTCGGCAACGGCGAGCTCGTGATGGCGACGCCCACCTGGAAGAATACCAAGACCAACACCTGGACTTACACCTACGACAATCTGCCCTCTGTGGACGCGGATGGCGCGAAGATCAACTACACGGTGAAGGAAGTGCCGGTGGAGAACTACGAGACCACCATCGACGGCACGACCATCGTCAACATGCTGATCCCGAAGGGCTCCGAGAAGTTCACGGAACTGTCCGGTGTCAAGACCTGGGACGACAACAACAACGCCGGCGGCAAGCGGCCCACCAGCATCACGGTGCGTCTGCTGCGCAACGGCGTGGAGGTCGCGACCCGCACCGTGACCGCGGCGAATGGCTGGAAGTACGACTTCGGCGAACAGCCCGTGGACACCGGCTACGGCACCGACTTCAAGTACGAAGTGCGTGAGGACGCGGTACCCGGTTACTACTGCATCAAGGACGGCATGAACCTGATCAACAGGCCGATTACCGACACGCCTGAGGACGAGACCCCGGATCGCAAGACGCACACTCCCAAGCCGAAGTTCAAGGGCATGAAGGAGGAAGAGTTCGACGATCTGCTCGACATCCTCGATTACGGCACGCCGCTGTTCGGCATGCTGGGCACCGGCGACGAAACGCCCGTCTACCCGTTCGTGTTCGGCGGACTCGGCGCGATGGCTGTAGCCATCCTGCTGGCCACCCGCAAGAAGCGCAGGAAGGCGTAATCCCCAAACGACCCAAATGGCGTCAGGCTGAAAAGCCTGACGCCATTCTTGTTGGATTGCCTTTGACGGCGGGACGGGCCTAGTCAGGATCTGTACATTTCGTCAGCTAACAGCATTGAAAGATACTTGCGGATCGTTCCGTTTTATCCCTCAGCTTTCCGTGATGAACCAAATAAAACGGGAGAGGCGCTGCCTCTCCCGATCCTTTGCTATTGAACCGCTCAGCGAATGATGATCACGTTCTCGTTCCGCTTGCAGTGCTCGAACAGCCACTTGGCGTCGCTCACCGACAGCCGCACGCATCCGTGGGACGCGGGGTTGCCCAGCGCGTAGAGCGAACCGCTGCGCAGGGTCTTTTCGCTGTTGGAGCTGTAAATGACGGAGTGGAACAGTATGTCGCCGTCGATCTCAAAGGAATACTGTGCCCAGCAGTTGAACTTTTTGAAGTGGTGCCAGCGGTTCATCGGATGGCCGTCCAGGAAGATGCCCCGGGGCGTGGAATCATGCAGGCCGGTGGAGCAGGTGAAGGTCTGCACCAGGTCATACTGGCCGAACATGTTGAGCGCATAGATCTCCACCACCTGCCGCTCGAGGCTCACCTCGATGCGATAGGGGAAGGGCTTGGCCACGGCCTTGACGGAGAACAGCACCTGCTGGGTCGCTTCGTCGGGCTTGCCCGTCTCCTCCAAACCGTTTGCCGCCTGAAACGCCTTCAGCGCGTTACGGCTTTCCCGGCCGAACATGCCGTCGACGCCGATGAGGGGCAGGTAGTAGAGGGAGTAGAGCCGGTTTTGGATGCGCTGAACCTCCACGCTGTTCTTGGTGCTGTCGGTGACGAACCCAAACAGGCCATTTTCCAGCGCCTTTACCGCCTCCACGCTCAGCGTGGTGGGGTCGGAAAACAGCGCCGCGTCCGGCGAATTCCGGCTCGACAGGTATTCCTTGGCGCGCTTGATGGCCTTCTCCAGGCTGGCATTGTAGCTGTCGCAGGGGATGCGGGTGGTGAGCCCGCTGGCCAGCAGCGCTTCTTCCACCGCGCGCACCACCTTGCCGCTGTCGCCGCTGGAGATCACGTGGGGAGCGCAATACTCCGCCGGGGGCGCCTCGATGGAGAACAGCCCGTCGAAGGTTTCCTTGTCGGCCAGACCGTCCTTCTGGGTGATGCACTGCTCCTGAAACAGCTTGATCGCCTCGATGGTGTAGTCGTCCATCACGTCGTCCGGCTCCATGTCCATGTAGCCCAGGTCCCGAAGCCGACGCTCCAGGCGCAGCGCCTCGCTGTCGCTTTCCCCGGGCTGCACCTGCCGCAGGAATGTGGAATACTCCTCGCTGTAAAGACAATACTGGGTCAGCGGCGTGGCCACGCCGTCCTCTTCGATGCCGTTGGTGTAGCCCTGGGCGATCAGATGACTCTGGAAGGACCGCACGGCGTTGACGGTGTTCTGGGCATACTTGGCGTCGACCGTCCCATCGTAAAAGCCGTATAGCGCGAGACGCCGCTGCAGCTTTTCCACGGCTTCTCCCTCGCTGCCGCTCTTCAGCGTGGGCGGCACGGCCTTGGCGCCGCCCGAAAACAGGGCTTCCAGCGATTCGCTGTTGGCCTTGCCGTTGGCGGCGAGACCGTTCAGCCGCTGAAACAGCTTCATGGCCTCGGTGGATTTGGGGCCGATGATGCCGTCGGCGACGCCGTCCAGATAGCCCAGGTCGATCAGCCGCTGCTGGATGTCCTTGGCGGTGGCGTTGGAGGGATCCACGTGGGTCAACGAATCCAGCGTCGCCTGGTCCAGGTGTCCGCTGGCCTCCAGCCCGTTCTCGCGCTGATATTCCGCCAGCGCCGCTTCGGTCTTGGGACCATAGGCCCCGTCTGCCTTGCCGTGAAGCAGGCCCAGGTCGATCAGCCGCGTTTGGGCCATGCGCATGGCGCCGGACTCGCCGTCCAGCCAGGCGGGGGACTCGGTGGGCGCGGGCGTCTCCTCGGCGAACGCGAATCCGCAGAGCAGCAAGGCCAGCAGGAGGGAAACGGTTTTCAGCACACGGCGCGTGAACATAGATTCAGATGCCTCCGAAAGTTATGGTAATTGCAATTATAACATCATCCCCAGGGCCTTTGGTGACAGGAAAATGGCTTTAAAGGGAAAATTCGTCTATTCGCGGAAACGGGCGCATAGATTGGAAGCGCAAGCGACGACGCGGAGGTGTTTATCGTGCAAATTCCCTGGGAGCTGGTGCTGTCCTTTGCCATCGGTTTGGCGCTGCTGTGCCTGATCGGCTATCTGCTGCTGGTGCCCATGCGCTTCATGTGGCGGCTGATGGCCGGCGGCGTGCTGGGCGCGCTGGCGCTGGGGCTGGTGAACCTGCTGGGCGGGCTGTTGGGCTTCGGAGTGGAGATCAATCCCTTCACGGCCATGGCCGTAGGGTTCCTGGGGCTGCCCGGCGCGGCGCTGGTGGTGGCGCTGCAACTGCTTTTATAGCGTACATATAAACGCGGGGGACGGCATGCGCCGCCTCCTGCTTTTTGGCCTGTCTACCCCGCACATTTCCGGCACACCGCTGTCACAATGTTGTCGATTGAGTATTGACGC
>CAMVBO010000241.1 GCA_947165745.1 uncultured Clostridia bacterium
ACATGTCGTACTCGGTGAACAGCGCGTTGAAGTTCAGCGCGAACACCGCCAGCACACTGGGCAGCACAATCGGCAGCTTTACCCTGAGGAATGTGACCAGCGAACTGGCCCCCATGTTGCGGGCCGCGTCCTCCAGCTCGTCGTCGATGGCATAGAAGGCGGCCTTCACCATGCGCAGCGAGAACGGCAGCTTGACCACCATGTAGGCCATCACGATCAGGAAGCGCACGTTCTCCCGATAGTACAGGTTCTTCCCCAGCACATACCACACGTCGCTGTTGAAAAAGGTGCGGAAGGAGTAGCAGATCAGTATGGTGGGCAGCAGCCACGGGAACAGCATGCAGGCCTCCACGATGGCGGCGCGCTTCTTGTTGCGGTGCTTGAAGATGTAATTCACCGCCACCACCACGATGACACAGGCCAGCGCCGCCGCCAGGGCCGACAGCACGAAGGACAGCCTTATGCCGCCCACGGTGTCGCTGTTGGAGAACACGCCGGAGATGACGCCCTCGCGGATCCGCTGCTTGCCGCGGGAGGTGGTGTAGCTGTAGTCCTGGGTTCCGAAGAAGTTGATCAGCGTCCAGCTGGACACGTTCAGGCTCTTGGCGCGCACGGCGGGCCAGTTCTGGAAGGCGAACAGCACGATCATCACCACGGGCGTCATGTAGATGACGAACAGCACGTAGGCGTAGATGTGGGCGATCACGTTCCAGACCGGGTTCTGGATCTTCTGCTTCACCAGCTTGGCCTTGGTCTTGCTCACGGACAGATAGTGTCCTTTGCGCTCGTAGTGGTTCAGCGTGGTCAGCAGCACGATGGTGAACAGCGCCAATATGATGGACAGCAGCGCGGCGCGGGCCTGCGGGAAGGCCTCATCCGCCACGGAGGAGCCGGCCAGGCGCACGATCTCCGGGTTGATGGAGTTGTAGCCCAGCAGGGTGGGCGCGCTCATGGCGCACAGGCCGGTGATGAAGGTCATGACCGTCAGGCTGAACAGCGTGGGCAGCAGCGTGGGCATGACCACCTTCAACAGCACCTTGAAGGGCTTGGCGCCCAGGTTGCGGGCGGCCTCCACGGTGTTGTAGTCGATGCCCCGGATGGCGTTGCGCAGAAACAGCGCGTGGTTGCTGGTGCAGGCGAAGGTCATGGTGAAAAGCACCGCCCTGAAGCCCGAGAACCACTGCTTGTTCATCATCGGGAACAGCTTGATCAGCCACTGGGTCATCATGCCGTTGCCGTCGTAGAGGAACTGGTAGCCGGTAACCAGCGCCACGCCGGAGTAGATCAGCGTGGTCATGTAGCCCAGGCGCAGGATCTTCGCGCCCTTGATGTCAAAGTACTCCGTCAGCAGAACGATGGAGATGCCCACGATGTTGACGGTAATCACCAGGCACACGGCCAGCTTCAGCGAGTTGATGACGAACGAGGGCATATTGCCCGCAAAGAAGAAGCGTATGACCGCCAGCGGATCGGTGTTGCCCGCCGCGTCCTTGGTGGTGAATATGGAGGTGAGGGTGCTCAGGCAGGGCAGCAACATGAAGCCCAGGAACAGATAGGCGAAGAGGACGCCGCCAAATATCTTCCACACCAGCGAAAGATCGATCTCTCTCTTCTTGCGGAGGGTCTGCTGCATCTTGAAGCCCCCTTCTCAATAGGACATCACGTCACGGGGGTGGACGCCCACGGTGACGGTGTCGCCCGGCTCGTAGATGTTGATGCCGTCGTTCTTCTCGATCACCTTGATGGTCTGGCCCGCGGCCTGGATGTAATACTTGATGTACAGGCCGTAGTATTCCCGGCTCTCGATGGTGCCCTGGATCTGGAACACGCCCTCCTCGCCGGGCCAGTTCACCCGCACCCGCTCCAGGCGGATGAAGTGGTGCTGGTTCGCGGGCAGGCGCAGCCCCTCGGCAATCGCGCCGGTCAGCGGGTTGATGTCGCCGATGAAGTTGGCCACGAACTCCGTCGCGGAGTGGTTGTACACCTCGTTGGGGGTTCCGATCTGCTCGATATAGCCCTTGTTGAACACGGCGATGCGGTCCGACAGGGTCAGGGCCTCCTCCTGGTCGTGGGTGACATAGATGGTGGTGATGCCAAACTCCCGCTGCATGTTCTTCAACTCGTTGCGCAGCTGCACGCGCAGCTTGGCGTCCAGGTTGGAAAGGGGCTCGTCCATGCAGATGATGGCCGGCTCCATCACCAGGGCGCGGGCAATGGCCACGCGCTGCTGCTGGCCGCCGGAGAGCTGGCTGACCGCCTTGGCCAGCTGTTCGTCGGACAGGTCCACCTTCCGGGCGATGGCGTTCACCTTCTGCTCGATCTCGCCCTTCGACAGCTTCTTCAGCTTCAGGCCGAAGGCGATGTTGTCCCGCACGGTCATCGTGGGAAACAGGGCATAGCTCTGGAACACGATGCCGATGTTGCGCTTTTCGATGGGCACGCGGGTGATGTCCCTGCCCTGCATCTGCACGGTGCCGCTCACAGGCTCGATGAAGCCGGTGATAGTGCGCAGCGTGGTGGTCTTGCCGCAGCCGGAGGGGCCCAGGAAGGTGAAGAATTCGCCCTCCTTCACGTGCACGTTGATGTTGTGCAGCGCCTCAAAATCATCGAATTTGACCACGATGTCCGACAGTTGAATCATAACATAAGCTCCTTTGTTCAGGGGTTATTTCATTTTGATAAAAGGGCGAGCTCCAAAGAGCTCGCCCTTTTCGGGCTTTATCGATGTGGAATTATTCCTCGGCAGCCTGGGTCAGGGTCGCCCAATCCAGGTTGTCCCAATCCGGCTCGGCCACAGCGCTGGCGCTGTCGGCCCAGAAGAAGCCCAGATTGGTCATGATGTTGGTCCACTCGGAGGAGTGCGCGCCCACGTACTCGGCGTAGGTCATGTCGGTGCCCTCCACCTTGTTCAGGGAGAAGTTCGGAATCGCGTAGATCGCGGGAACCTCGTCGAACAGCTCGGCCACGGCGTCCTCGTTGCAGGGATAGCTGTCGAACTCGTCAGACCAGGCGATCTGGGTCTCAGCAGAGCCGAACCAGTCGGCGAAGGCCTTGACGGCCTCGGTCTGCGCCTCGGTGCGGTTCGGGTTGTCGATCACGCCGATGTACTCGGCGATATAGTAGGTGCCGTCGTCGATGTCCACCAGGTCCCAGTTCTCGGGCTCCAGGGTGCCGTGCAGCGGGTTGGCCTCGGTGCCGGCTTCCTCGGCGGCCTCAATGTTGCCGTACAGGGAAGAGGAGTAGAAGGTGGAGACCTGCACGTCGCCGCGGATCAGCGGATCCAGGCCGTACTTGTCGTCCGGGAACACCTTGCCGTTGGCGCAGTAGTTCCACAGCATCTTCCAGCCGTCCACGGAGATGCCGCCTGCCGGGGATTCCGGATCGGTGAAGGCATACAGCATGGCGTTGTTGATGTTCATGTTGGTGGTGCCGGTGACCTTGCCCTGGCGGAACCAGTTATAGCCGGAATCGACTAGGTCCGCCCAGTGCGCGAAGTGCAGTTCTTCGCCGTTGGTGCCGAACTCATCGTTGCGGTAGAGCATCAGGATGTTCTGGATGACCAGGCCGTAGGCCTTGCCGTCGAACTTGTACTCGCCCACCTTGTCGGCCCAGGAGGGCGTCCAGTCCATCACGGACAGGTTCTCATAGGTGCCGTTCACCAGCTGGGACCAGCGAACCTCGTTCAGGCCGAAGATGATGTCGGCGTCCTTCTTCTCGTTGGCGGACTGCACGGCGGCGGTGTCGCCGGAGATGACGGAGTTGTCGTCGATGGAGATCTCAAAGCCGGCCTTCTTGGCGGCGTCGATCAGCCAGGTCACGCGCTCGGGGGAGTTGGAGTTGGAGTAGATGCGGATGGTGTAGCCGGAGTAATCCTCGGCGGAGGCGGAAACCGCCACCAGGGACAGCGCCAGCGCCAGCACCAGCACCACAGTCAACAGCTTTTTCATGGGGA
>CAMVBO010000242.1 GCA_947165745.1 uncultured Clostridia bacterium
TGCCGTCGGGGTTCTTGGGCAGGCGCATCAGCCCGAAGCCCAGCTTGAAGGTGTCTTTTCCCAGATAATCGCCCATAGCCGCCTCCTGTACTGTCCGGTTGTCAACGGTGCCCGGCGTTCCTCACGCGGGCGGATCGTCCTATGTATCGGGCTTCAATCGCCCGGTTTCATCTTCAATTATACAGGAAAACCCGCCGGCTGTCCAGCGGGTTTCGCGGTTCGGGGCGAGGCTCTTCAAACCACGCCCGAAAACCATGTTCAGGGAGGACACCCCTGCCCGGGCGTCAGAGAAACGGGTTCCAGAAGCGGCCGCCGTTGACGCGGTTCAGCCAGAGCGACGCCACCAGCAGCAGCAGGCAAAACGCCATGGCCGCAAAATCCCCGGGCGTGAAGCGCCGGCCCATGTACCAGGTGCGCTTTTTGTGCTTGCCGAAGCCCCTCAAGGACATGGCGTTGGAGATGGTCTCGATCCGGTCCATGCTGGACAGGATCAGCGGGATCAGAATCGCCCCGGCGCTCTTCAGGCGCTTCACCAGGCTTTGCTTGCGGCTCATCTCGATGCCGCGGGCCTGCTGGGCCTGGGAGATGTCGTGGTATTCCCGCTGGATGTCCGGGATATAGCGCAGGGCCAGCGCCACCGCGTAGGCCACTGAGTACTTCACGCCCACCCGGTTCAGCGAGGCCGCGAACTCGCTGGGGTTGGTGGTGCACACGAACAGCAGCACGATGGGGATGGTCGCCAGGTATTTCAGCACCAGGTTCAGGTGGTAAAACAGCTGCTCCGACGTGACCACGTAGTTCCCGCCCAGGCTGAACAGCTCGTGCCGCGTACCATAGATGCCCGCGCCGTGCTGGGGCGAAAACAGGAACACCAGCACGTTGTTCAGCACCATGAACACCACCGTGAAGCCCAGCATGAACCGCACGTCCCCGAGCCGGATCCTTGACAGTGAGAACAGGCCCAGGCTCAACACCGTCAGCAGCGCCAGAAGCCGCGTGTCATAAGTCAGCATGGCCGCGAAGCTCCACAGCAGCAGGCATACCAGCTTGGTGGCCCCGGTCAGCCGGTGAATGGGCGACGGCCGGTCGATGTAGTTGAAGATGTTTCTCATTTCCGGGCCACCTCCCTCTCATAGGCGATGAACCGGCGCACGAAGCCCCGGCCGTCCGACAGGCCGCAGCGCAGCGCCAAGGCATACAGGCTGGTCTCCCTCAGGCTGGCCCGGGCGATGATCTCCGGGTCGGTGAGGATCTCGGCGCAGGGGGCGTCCGCGATCAGCTTTCCGTCGCTGAACACCAGCGCCCGCCGGGCATACTCCAGCATCAGGTGCATGTCGTGGGTGATCATCACGATGGTATAACCCTTTTGGTTCAGCCCCAGCAGGAATTCCATGATCTCGGTGTAGTGGCGGTAGTCCTGCCCGGCGGTGGGCTCGTCCAGTATGATGATCTCCGGTTTCAGAACCAGGATCGACGCGATGGTCACCCGCTTCTTCTGGCCAAAGCTGAGGGCAGACACGGGCCAATTGCGGAAGGGCCAGAGGCCGCAGATCTGAAGCGCCTCCTCCACCCTGCGCTTCACCTCGTCCTCCGGCACCCTGCGGGTGCGCAGGCCCAGGGCCACCTCGTCGAATATCATCACCTGGGAGATCATCTGGTTGGGGTTCTGCATCACATAGCCAATGTGGTCCGCCCGCTCCTTGATGGAGAGCTGAAGCAGGTCCTCCCCTTCCAGGCGCAGGGACCCATGCTGCGGCGTTTCAAAGCCGCACACCACCTTCGAGAAGGTGGACTTTCCCGCGCCGTTGGTGCCCACGATGGCGGTCAGCTCTCCCCTGCGCAGGGTCAGGCTGATGTTCCGCAAAGCCTCGCGGCTCCCGGCGTCATAGGCAAAGCGCAGGCCCTCGGCCTCCAGCTGAACGGGCTGCTCCTCCCCGGCGGCGGGCTCCGGCAGCGCCTGGAACCAGTCGCGCACCTTCCCCTTCGCGGCCTCGTCCAGCGCCAGCGCTTCGATGTTCCTCGGATCCATGTCCGGCGCAATCGCCACGCCGGCGTACTTGAGCGCCGTGATGTACAGCGGCTCGCGGATGCCGTTTTCCGCGAGCAGCCCGCCGGAGAGCAACACGTCCGGCGAAACATCCGCCAGGATGCGCCCGCCGCCCATCAGCACCACCCGGTCCACGTCCCGGTGCAGCGCGTCCTCCAGCCGGTGCTCGATGATGACCACCGCCGCGCCGGTCTGCTTTTGCAGTTCGTCGATCAGCTCGATGGCGGCCTTGCCCGTGGCCGGGTCCAGGTTCGCCAGCGGTTCGTCGAACAGCAGCAGATCCACGTCCTCCACCATCACGCCCGCCAGCGCCACCCGCTGCTTCTGGCCGCCGGAAAGCGCGTTCGGAGCATGGGAAAGATGGGTGTCGATCCCCACCAGGCCCGCCGTGCGCGCCACCCGCGCATGCAGCTCGGGGTCGGCCACGCAATCGTTCTCCAGGGCGAAGGCGATATCCTCCGCCACGGTGAGGCCGATGAACTGGCCGTCGGAATCCTGCAGCACCGTGCCCACGTGGCGGGATATGCCAAACAGGCCCAGCTCGTCGGCGGTCTTCCCCGCGATGGTCAGGCTGCCGGTGCGCTCGCCCCGGTAGGAGAAGGGGATCAGGCCGTTGATGCAGTGGGCCAGGGTGCTCTTGCCGCAGCCGGAGGGCCCGGCGATCAGCACCTTCTCCCCACGGCGCACCGTCAGGTTGATGTCGTACAGCGTGGGGCTGGACTGGGCGTTGTATTGGAAGCTGAAGTGCTCAAAGCGGATAATCTCGTCGGACATGCGCGTTTCTCCGTTCACAAGTGCCCAAAGAGGCTGTCTCAAAACACGTTTGACCAGGGAAAGCCCCGCAGCGGCGCCGTCCGCGGCGCCCCATGGCGCCCAGGAGACCGCCGCTGCAGCCGTTTTTCTCAATCAGCGCAGGTTTTGAAACAGCCCCTTTGGGAGGGATGGATTGATTACTTTTCCTCTTTCAGGCTGCCCTTCTTCGGACGGGCCTTGGCGTAAGCCACGCAGAGCAGCGTACCGATGATGGCCGTGGTCACGATATTGGCCAGGCCGCCCACCAAGCCCTGCACGAACACCTTGTTCGCGGGCTCGGCGTACATCACGATGTCCAGCACCGGGGCGACAATGCCCCAGGCGATGGCGTGCGCCACGATGTGGAACACGTTGAAGGTGATGATGTCCTTCTTGCCGAACTCGCCGTCAGCCAGCTTCAGCCGCCTGGACACCAGGCCGATGGCGGCGCCGAACACGGCGGAGGCCACGACCCAGCTCCACCAGATGCCCCAGCCGTAGCTGAAGTCGATCAGCGCGTGGCCGATCAGGCCGATGAGCGCGCCGGCCACCGGGCCAAAGATGGCCGCCATGAAGGCCAGCAGACCGTACTGGGTGGAGATGTTGGTGTTGGGGACGGGGCTGGGAATCGCCACAAAGCGGCCCAGCACGAAGAACAGCGCCGCGCCGATGCCGATGGCGACGATGGTCTTTACGGAATTGTTTTTCATGGATACTTCTCCTCTCTGCGCCTCGTCGGCGCTCCCCCTGCCGCCTTGGCGGCCATAAAAATACATATTAAGTATACCAGCATTTTGCAGCTTGTCAAGGACGCCTGTTTTGCCGCGTCGGCAGTTCATCATTTATTATAATCTGCCAATCATAATTTGCGTTTTTTTGATTGACATGCTGATAGTATTGTGTTAGAATTACAGCAATTGAACTAATACATTAAAGTCCAGTTTTTCACTTCCCGGTTACTGCACGGCTCAGCCGTGTCAAATAACGACCTGAAAAGGAGAGTGTGTCCCCATGAGAAAGATCCTGTCCCTGGTTCTGGCCGCTCTGATGCTGCTCAGCATCGTCGGCGCGATGGCGGAAGCCAACGATCAGAAGCCCGTCATCTGGTTCAA
>CAMVBO010000243.1 GCA_947165745.1 uncultured Clostridia bacterium
TTCGCGAGATTGCCGCTGTTCTGCCCGATGCTTTCAAGCTTGATTTACTTAATGATGCCCAGCAGCAGGCCGTGAAACAGCCCCACGATCCGCCCCTTGCCCCGTCCCAGCGTCCGACAGCAGAGCGCTCCGAAGCCGTTTGCGCCCGCTCGGATCGAGAGCCGCGCACACAGGCCCAGCATCAACCCAAAGAGCGCCGAGGCCAGCGCGACGCCAGGCCAGGCGGCCCAGCCCAGCTGCATGAAGAAGATCACCAGCGCCCGCCCGGAGGCGTACCCCGTGGCCGCCGCGGCTCCGATCGCCGCCATTGCCGCCTGTCGCTCGCCGTAATTTTCCATGACAACACCCCCGTTTCACACGAATAGTATGCGAAACGGGGGTGTTTGATAATCCGAATTCAGTTTTCACGCCAAGGTCAGAATAAAGGAAGACAAAATTGCCGGAGACGGTCAGGGATCCGTACCCGCAGCCGCCTCCCGGGACAGCTCCTCGGCGGTCTTTTCCACGGGGGTTTCCGCCTCGTAGACCCAGCCCAGCGAGGGATCTTCCTCAATACTCACCGGCTGGCCGTTTTCGTCCAGCTCCGGCGGGCGTGTCTCTCGGGTGGGTTCCTCGGCGAACTGCGGGTCGCGCTCGGTGGGGCCGCCCCCACGCAACAGCTTCAGCGAACCGCTGAACAGCTGGACCGCCAGCACCACCGTCAGCGCCGCCGCCAGCAGGGCCACCGCCGCTACAGCCAAGCGCGTCCAGGCGGGCGCCTGCCTGCGCCTGTTCAAACCGTATACTTCCGGATGTACTCCGGCACCTCTTCCTCGGGCGCGCTGATGGACAGCACGAAGCTGCAGTTGTGGGCGTCGGACACCCGCTCCAGCTTCTCGAAGAACTGTTCCATTTCAATGGCGTCCAGCGGGGTCTTGACCAGCTTCTTAAAGGCGTCCACAGCGATCAGGGACAGGTCAAAATCGGCGGAAAGCATGCCGCAGACGAAGGCCAGGAACTCATGGGCGGTGCACTTGTAGGCCGCGGGATACTCGCTGGCATCCACAAAGCGGATTTCGTGGCGCAGGTCGTACATGTAGCGCTTGTCATCGTCGATGAAGATGATATTGCCATGCTCGCTCTTGAGGGCGTCGTTGGTGATGTCGATCAGCCGCTTGGTCTTGCCGCTGCCCTTGCCGCCAAGGATTACTTTAATCATGTTACTCCACTCCTTCTCATATCAGGTGGTATCTTTATTATACTATGGAACGCCGCAAAAAACAAGGTGTGACAAAGCAGGAATTTACAGTCCATCAGTCGAATACTCTCCTATTCATATCAGGAGGACGATTCCTATGGCACATTTTGACGACGCCGGCATCCTGGAAACCACCGTGGATTCCAAGCGGGTTTTCGACGGACTGATCCTGCACATCGACCACATCAACAACCGCCTGCCCAACGGCAAGCTGGCCGCCCGGGAAGTTGCCCGCCACGTGGGCGCTTCCGCCGTGGTGCCCCTGGACAGCGAGGGCAACGTGTGGCTGGTGAAGCAGTTTCGCGCCCCCATCGACCGGGTGCTGCTGGAGGTGCCCGCCGGCAAGCTGGATTACAAGGGCGAAGATCGCCTGGAGGCCGCGAAGCGGGAGCTTCAGGAGGAGACCGGCCTGACCGCCGGGGAGTGGACGCACCTTTCCGACATCGTGACCACTCCCGGCTTCAGCGACGAGTGCATCAGCCTCTACCTGGCGCGGAACCTGTCCGCCGGGGAAAGCCACCCGGATGACGACGAGTTTTTGAACGTGGTGAAGGTGCCTCTGGGCGAGCTGTCGGCCATGATCGCCCGGGGCGAAGTGACCGACGCCAAGACCATCTGCGCCGTGCTGCTGGCGGAAAAGGTCGTGAACGGATAGCCATGATCTACACCGACAGCTATACCTACATGCCGGATCTGACCACGCCCCGGCTGCGGCTGCGCAAGCTGCAGATGCGGGACGCGAACGACATCTATCGCTACAGCAAGGACGCGGAGGTGGCGCGGCACGTGCTCTGGGACGCCCACCGATCCGTCGGCGAAAGCCGCAGCTACCTCCGCTACATGATCCGGCGCTATCGCAACCACGAGCCCGCCAGCTGGGGCATCGAGTGGCTGGAGACCGGCGAGATCATCGGCACCATCGGCTACATGTGGATCCAGTCGGACAACGCCGCCGCCGAGGTGGGCTATTCCCTGTCTCGCAGCTTCTGGAACAAGGGCATTATGACCGAAGCGCTGAAGGCGGTGATCGCCCACGGCTTCGGCAGCCTGAACCTGAACCGCATCGAGGCCCAGCACGAGACCACCAACCCCGCCAGCGGCGCAGTGATGCGCAAGTGCGGCATGGTGCGGGAGGGCACGCTGCGCCAGCGGCTGTACAACAAGGGCCGCTACGTGGACGTGGAGCTGTACGCGATACTGCGCAAGGATTACAAGAGCAGGTTGTAATAAATGGGCTGTTTCAAAACCAGTGTTGATTGAGGAAAGCGGCTGCAGCGGCGGTCTCCAGGCCGCCATACGGGGCCGTTAGACGGCGCCGCTGCAGGGTGCTTCTCCCAAAGTCAACCGCGTTTTGAGACAGCCCCTTTGAATGGACTTTACTCCTGCACCGATTCTCCCCGGTCCAGGGCCATGATCTTTTCCACCCGGCGG
Source organism: uncultured Clostridia bacterium (assembly GCA_947165745.1). The sequence goes on from CAMVBO010000243.1 coordinate 2,669, forward strand.
GCATGGCGGCCGCCCTCGAAGTCGGTGGTGAGGAACGTGCGAACGATCTCCTCGGCCATCACGGGGCCGATGGTCCGCGCACCCATAGCGACGATGTTGGCGTCGTTGTGCTGGCGGGAGAGCGCCGTGGAGACGGGCTCGGAGCACAGCGCGCAGCGCACGCCATGAATCTTGTTGGCCGAGATGGAAATGCCGATGCCTGTGCCGCAGATCAGGATGCCCTTGTCGCACTCGCCGGAAACCACGGCCTTGGCCACCTTTTCGGCATAGATGGGATAGTCGGTGCTCTCTGTGGAATCGGTGCCGAAGTTCACGACCTCATAGCCGTTCTTCTCAAGCCAGCCCACCACGTGGTTCTTCATATCCACAGCGCCATGGTCGTTGCCGATCGCAATTTTCATGTCATGCACATCCTTGCAAAGTTATTTGAACCAGACGAAATCACAGAAGGCGATAAACAGACCGAACACCGCGCCGAAGACCAGCGCCACCAGCAGGCCCGCCTTCACGGCGGCCCAGCGATACTGGCGCAGCTGCTCCGGGGACATGGGCTCCTGGCCAGGCTGGGCCTGGTTTTTCTTTTGCAGGTACCAGGGCATGCCCTCCACGTCCATGTTCACAATGGTCTTGCCGTCGTCGCCCTCGGGCAGCCGGGGCTTCCTCTCCCGCGCCATGGTCAGACGGCCTTCACTTGCGCGCTGACCTTGGCCTGGCGCATGGTCTCCTGCGCCCGGGCCTTGGCGTCTGCGTCGTCATACAGGTGGCAGGCGCACCAGTGGCCTTCCTCCACCTCCAGCCACTCCGGCGCGGCATACTTGCACACCTCCATGCAGTGTGAGCAGCGGGTGTGGAACTTGCAGCCGCTGGGCGGATTCGCCGGGCTGGGAATGCTGCCCTGGAGGATGATGCGGTTGATGTGGGCGTCCGGGTCGGGAATCGGTATGGCCGAGAACAGCGCCTGGGTGTAGGGATTCAGCGGGTTGGCAAAGATCTTCTCCGTCTCCGCGTACTCCACCATGTTGCCCAGGTACATCACGCCCACGCTGTCGGAGATGTGTTCCACCACCGACAGGTCATGGCTGATGAACAGATAGGTCAGGCCGAAGTCCGCCTGCAGCTTCTTGAGCAGGTTGATGATCTGGGCCTGGATGGACACGTCCAGGGCCGAGACCGGCTCGTCGCACACGATGAAATCCGGGCTGAGGGCCAGGGCGCGGGCGATGCAGATGCGCTGGCGCTGGCCGCCGGAAAACTCATGGGGATAGCGGTCCTTGTAGTA
>CAMVBO010000244.1 GCA_947165745.1 uncultured Clostridia bacterium
GGGCTGCATTTCAAGGCGGTTTTCCGCAGGCTTAGTGGGGCTAAGTCAAGGGAAATCAACACAGAAAAGCAGTTCAAGACGCCGAAAATGCATCGTTCCGAATTTAGAAACACACTCTAATCCCTTGTTTACATCACCAGCGCGCCGTTTTCATCCTCGATCACCTGCATCAGCCGCCGCTCGATGCCGGACATGGCGTCGATATACACCAGGAAGGTGTCCTGGCCGGAGGCGGCTTTCACCTCCCAGCACAGCGCTTCCACGGTGTTTTCGGGAATCACGCACAGCCGCGCCGACAGGGGCGTCAGCGCGCCGCCGATGCGGGCGATGGCATCCTGCTCGGTGAGGGCGGGCAGAGGGATCTGGCGGGGCACGTGGTTCATCAGATAGCCCGCCGCCTCCAGGCCCACCACCGCGCCGTCGGACAGGGAGACCTGCACCTTGATGAGTTCCGGGTACAGCACCACCCCGTTCTGCACGGCGGCGAAGTTGGCCGTCAGGATGCCGTCGAACCGGCTGGCGTAGCTCAACTCCATTTCGCCGTAGCCCCGGGACATCAGGAACGCCCGCGCGGCGTCCACGGCCTGCGCGTCGGAGAGCGCGGCCTCGCCCGGCTCGCCGCCGTAGAGCATATACAGCACCTCGCCGCCCGCCTTGGTGACGCCGGCGTCCAGGGTGTGGCTGCCCGCACGCACGGTGTACTCGTAGCAGTCCACGGGAATGGCGCTTTCGCCGGTGAACTCGATTTCCGGCGCGCCGCCGATGAAGGCGGACAGCGCCTGCCGCGCCGAGGCCTCGTCGATTTCAGCCAGCCCCGCCAGGCCCTTAAACTCGCCGTCGGTCCGCCCGTCGGAAAAGGGGCCGTCGTACAGCAGCACCGGGTAATCCGCCGCCGTGCCGGTGATCGGGTAGAGGCTCTCCTGGCCAGTGGCGTCGTAGTCGGCGGCGTCGAACACCGCCTCGCCCCGCTCATATCTGTCCAGCAGCCGCCCCATGCCCAAGGCGAAGCCCGCCGCGGACTGGCTGAGGCGCTCCATGGCCTCATAATCCTCCGCCGTCAGCTCGCCGCCGTTGGCCAGCCGCACGGACAGATTCGCGGCAAAGTCCCCCGCCTGGTTGATGAATTTCAGCGTGGCGGAGACCGTCTCCTGGCCCAGGGGCAGCAGCGCCAGGTTCGCCAGCGCGCCCTGGGTCTGCAGGGCGATTTCGTTCAAGAGCGCCTACTGCTGGCCCGTCTCCCCCGCCACCAGCAGCTTGCGGAAATTCACACTCATGGCCTCGGTCAGCTCGCAGGTCTCGTAAAACGCCTTTTGCACCACGGCGCTGATGCGGGCGTTGGCCTCGTTCAGGCGGGCGGTCTGCGCCGTGGAGAAGGCCAATATGCCCGCCAGCAGCGCCGCCAGGGCGACGTTCAGTATCCGCGCCCAGTCCCGGTCGCGAACCGAGGCGACGTAATAGGTTGACTTGCTCATATAACCCTCCTGAAAGGATAAGCGTAACGTGTGGCGTCAAAGTGTGCCCGGGGCCGGATTGCCACGGCCCTGCGGACCTCGCAACGACACCGTGCGACATCCGTGTTTCGTTCCTGTAGAATCATAGTCCGCATACCGTCCCGCGTCATTGCGAGGAGCGAAGCGACGTGGCAATCCGGTTCCCCCGGCTGTCTATGTCTTCACGCTCCACCCTCCACCTTCAACTCTCCTCAAACGGCAAAGCTGTGGTTGCCGATCACGGTCTTGACGGTCCTGGTGCGGATCCACTTGTCGCCGGTGGCCTTGGGGTTATAGTAGTACAGGCAGCCGCCGGTGGGGTCCCAGCCGTTCAGGGCGTCCAGCGCGGCGCGGATGGCGGTGCTGTCCGGGGTGTTGTTGATCGCGCCGTTGGAAACACAGCTGAACGCGCCGGACTGGTAGATGACGCCGGAGATGGTGTTGGGAAAGGAGGCGCTGGCCACCCGGTTCAGCACCACCGCCGCCACCGCCACCTGGCCCTTGTAGCTCTCGCCCCTGGCCTCGGCATAGACCAGCTTGGAAAGCAGCCGGTGGTCGGCGGAGATGATGGACGCCGACGCCGCCGACACGCTGCCGCCGGAGCCGGACAGGGGCACGCCCATGGCCGCCGCAGTGGCGGGGCCCACGCGCCCGTCGACGGTCAGGCCGTTCTTGCGCTGGAAGGCGGCCACGGCGCTGCGGGTCTTTTCGCCGTACTTGCCGTCCGCCGTGCCGGAGAGGTAGCCCCACTGGATCAGCTTCTTTTGCACCTTGGTCACGTCGCTGCCGCTGGAGCCCACCTCCAGCACCTTCGCCGCCACCGCCCCGGGGGCGAGGGCCATCGCCAGCGTCAGCACCGCCAGCGCCAGCGCGACACCCCGGCGAAGGGGCCTCATTCGCCGCCTCCCAGCAGGCCGAGCAGCCAGTCGAGGATAATGGAGCTGAACTTCACCGGTTCCTCCGGGTCGCAATCCCCATCCAGGCACAGCGACGGATACAGCACGCACCACCAGTTGCGGCCCGCGCCGCCGCCGATCACCACCCGCAGCGCCCGGTATTTCCCGGCGGGCACGTCCTGGCCGCCGTAGCGCCGGTCGGGAAAGTCATAAACGCCCGTCTCGGCGGTCACATCGCTGGAAAACCCGCAGGCCCAGGCCCGCAGCCGCGCCGCCAGCGCCATCCAATTCAGGTTTTCGTTCAGCGCCGACCAGGCCTCCTCCGGGGTTTCGCAATCCGAGAGCAGCGCCCGTGCGGCCGTCAGGCAGGCGTCCCGCACCTCCAGCTTCAACGCCTGGGCCGCCTCGCTGTCGTCCTCCGCCAGCACGTGCAGCCGGATGTAGTCCTCCACGGGGATGTCCGCCGCGGAGGCCTTCGCCCCCGCCGCGCCCAGCATCATAAGTATCAAAAAGCAGCAAAAAAACCGACGTTTCAGAACAATTCCTCCGTTTCATTGGGAATTGCTCCTATCGTCGGCGATTTTTGGGGAAATTATACAGGGGGCCGGAAAAGCATCGTGGCAATCGCTTCGCTTGCGCCCGCCCGGCGCCCTGGATCAGGGGGGATTTCAACAATACCAGAGGCGCGTTTTTGCGCCTTAGCTTGCATTTTTACGGTGGATTTCCCATGTTTACCGTCAGTTCAATCCGTCGGCGAGGAATATCGCCCCGGCGACGGCCCGCGCGTTCTCGCTGAGGCGCTTGACGGCCTCCGGCGGAAAGCCGCCGTGGTTCTTCAGCCGCTGATACAGGAACGCCAGCATCGCGCGTTCGCCCCGCTTCGCCACGGCCTGCAGGCCCCCGTCGTCAAACTTCTCGGCGAATTCCTGCCCGTCGCAATAGGCCCGGATGCGCTTCAGCAGCGCCTCCACGTCGTACACGGCGTCCACGCGGAAGCCCATGGCCTCGGCGCACAGTTCCAGCCCCCTCAGCCACACGTCCTTCCAGGACAGCCGCCGCCCCTCGCACTCCCGTTCCAGCGCGGCGATCAGCGGCGCGTTCACCGGCTGGCCCAGGTTGGTGATGCCCCGGCGGATCACCTCGCCGTCGAAGGCGGTCAGCCGGCGCATGCAGCGCCGGGCCGTCTCCGACGCGCCCAGGTCGCCCACCCGCCGGAAGGTGTAGAGGAAGCCCTCCAGTCGGCCCCACTTTTTCAGCGTGTCGTGATAGCCCAGCAGGCGGCTGCGGCGCAGCAGGTCCGGGTTGAAATCCAGAAACCCGCCCAGGCCCCGCAGCGGCTTGACGGTGGTCAACCAGGGCATGCGGGCAAACTCCGGGTGGCTGTGGTAGGGGTGCAGTTCGACGGCCACCACCTCGTCCATGCCGTCGGACAGGGCCATGTCGATGGGCAGGTTGTCGAAATAGCCGCCGTCGATGTATCGCTGGCCATCAATGTGCCGCGCCGGGAAGATGGGAAAGCAGCTGGCGGAGGCGATCACCCAGTCCCCCAGGCTGCCGGG
>CAMVBO010000245.1 GCA_947165745.1 uncultured Clostridia bacterium
CAAACCCTATGCGCCAGGCGTGCAGCAGCTGCCCCCCCGTTACGGGGTACGGCGACTTCTTCGGCCCGTACACCGGGTCCCCCAGCACGGGATGGCCGATGGAGGCCATGTGCACGCGGATCTGGTGGGTGCGCCCGGTGGTGAGCCGCGCTTCGATCAGCGTCGCGCCGCGCAGCCGCTCCAGCACCGTCCAATGGGTGACGGCCTCTCGCCCGCCGGGCACGATGGCCATCTTCTTGCGGTCGGTGGGATGCCGTCCGATGGGCCCCTCCACGGTGCCCTCGTCCTCCTTAAAGCCGCCGATGACGATGGCCTTGTAGGCACGGTTCACGCTGTGGGCCTTGATCTGCTCGGAAAGGCTGAGGTGCGCCATGTCGTTTTTCGCCACCAGCAGCAGACCCGAGGTGTCCTTGTCGATGCGGTGCACGATGCCGGGGCGGATCTCCCCGCCGATGCCGGACAGGTTGTCCAGCTTCGCCAGCAGCGCGTTCACCAGCGTGCCGGTCTCGTTCCCCGCCGCCGGGTGCACCACCATGCCCGAGGGCTTGAACACCACGGCCAGGTCCTCGTCCTGATAGACGATATCCAGGTCGATGTCCTCCGGCTGGGCCGCCGCCGGGATCGCCTCGGGGATTTCCACGCGCAGCGACATGCCCGCCTTCAGCTTGAAGCCGGGCTTGGTCTGGGCCGCGCCGTCCACGGTCACGCGCCCGTCCCGAATCAGCGCCCCCGCCCGGGAGCGAGTCACCCCCGCCGCCTCCGCCACGGCCACGTCCAGGCGCTCGTTCGCCTGGTCGAGGGACACGGAGAACTCGCAGATGTTCATTCCTGACATGAGAACCTCTTTCTTTTGGGTCAGGCATCATCCGTGGGAATCGCGCCTCGATCCCAGCTCCGAGCGCCACGCCCCCACAACCACCAGCGCCGCCCCGACGCAGATGCAGATGTCCGCCACGTTAAACACGGCGAAGCGCACGAAGGCCGGCTCCAGGAAGTCGGCCACGCCGCCGGAGACCACCCGGTCGTAGAGGTTGCCCAGCCCGCCGCCGACGATCAGCCACAGTCCCGCGCGGGAGAGCCCCGGGAAGTCGGGCCGGGCGATGAGAAAGCCCACGATGCCCGCGATCAGCAGCGCGGTGAGGATCACAGTCACCAGCGGCATGCCCCAGAGCATGGAAAAAGCCACGCCCCGGTTTTCCACGGGCCGCAGGTTCAATATGCCCGGCACCAGTGCGCCGGGCTTTGCCGACGCGACCGCCGCCTTGGTCAGCCGGTCCGCCAGCACCGCCAGCAGCGCGACCCACCACAGCCTACATCCTCGCCTCAATCGCATGAATGACCTCCGCCAAAAAGCCGCCGATCAGCGGTATGTTGTCCACCACCAGCCCGCGCAGCAGCACCGCCAGCAGCGCGCCCAGCACGGAAAAGCCCAGCGTGAACCCCAGCCCCCGGCAGACGCCATAGAGGATATTCTGCCAAATCATCCGCCGCCGGTTGCTCACATATTCCACATATTCGTCCAGCCGCATGCGCTCCAGCGTGTCCAGCAGCCGCTGCAAGCGCTCCCGATCCCGTCCGTTGATGGTCCCCACCCCCTTGGGTGGTTATATTTTCCAACGGGGTGCCTTCGTATGCGCCATGGGGCCAGAAAGCCCGGGAACCAGATTGCCACGTCGCTTCGCTCCTCGCAATGACGCGGCCTGGCGCCGGGACGCGCTTCTTTTGCAGCAGAAGCACGCCGCCGGATTCCAACGGACGTCATTGCGAGGAGACCCGAAGGGTCGACGTGGCAATCTGGTCTTTCTGCCCACAAGGGCAGCGATTGTATTATCGGATATTCTTTCCTCAGAACACCCCGTTGCTGTCGCGCAGCGCGGTGGCCTGCTGATCGAGGATGCGGCTGAACTCCGCCTTGTAATTCGCGGCGGCGGTCTTCAGCGCCTCGTATTTCTGCTCCAACAGATCCAGGCGGCCCTGGGCGTCGGCGGTCAGCTGGTCGGCCTGCTGCTGAGCCTCGCTCACCAGCGCGTCGGCCTTCTCCCTGGCGGACACGGTGATCTGGTCGGCCTGCACCTGGGCGTCGCCCACGGTCTTCTGGGCCTTGCGGTTGGCCTCCTCCAGCGTCTCGTCCGCGATGCGCTGGGCGCCGATCAGGCTCTCGCGCATGGCGTTCTGCAGGTTGGCAAAGTAGCCCTTCTCGTTGTAATCCGGGGTCTTGGCCTCGGCGGCCTCGGCGGCCTGGCGCGCGGCCTTCACGTCCGCCTCCAGCGCCTTGATCTGCTTGTTCAGCTCCAGGTTTTCGCGCACGAGGGTCGCCATCTGCTCGGAGATCTCGTCCAGGAAATCGTCCACCTGCTCGATGTTGTAACCACCGCTGGCCTGGGTGCCAAATTCCTTCTCCTGAATGTCCTTCACGCTGATCGCCATATTCAAAACCGTCCTTTCATTGCTGAAGTATATCAATTCTATCTAATACAATTTCGACGCTCAAGGGCTCGTTTCCTGCAAAATAACGCGACGTTATGAATTATTTTCCACTGCCGCCATATTTGAACACGGTCACCACCTGCCGCCCCCGCCGGGTCTCGCCGCCAAAAGCGTCCACGCGAATGCGCCCGTACCCGCGGGCGGAGATCAAATCGCCCTCGCCCAGCTTCGCGTCGGAATGGGTGTTCACCGCGTGGTTCAGCTTCACCAGCCCCGCCGCGATCAGCTTCTGCGCCTCGCTCCGGGACAGTCGGCAGGCCGCAGCCAGCACCGCGTCCAGGCGCTCCTGCTGCACCGTCAGGCGCATTTCGACGCCCTCCGGGGGCGTCAGCACCGGCGCCTCTTCCGCCGGGCGCGCCTTCACGGAGGCCCGGCCTGCGCCCTCCAGGCTGGCGGCGATGTAATCCGCCATGTCGGCCAGGGCGAACAGATAGGCGCACTTTGCGCCGCGATACTCGCCCATGGCGATGTCGCCGGTGGTCTCCCGCTCAATGCCCAGGCCCATCACGGCCCCCAGCAGGTCCCGGTGGCCGGGATTGGCGAACTTCGCGTTCCACTCGATGCGCAGCGCGGCGATGGGCCAGTCCCACGGCTCGGGCTCGTCCGCGTCGTAGAACGCCGCCACCACCCGCTCCGCGCCCTCGAAACCGCCCCAGAAGGCGACCCTCGCCCCGGCGCGGTTCGCCGCGGCGCGGGCCATGTCCGTCTGGGTGGGCTCCAGGAACCGGGAGGCGCACACCGCGCCGGTATGGGCCGCCCGCAGGGCCAGTTCGTTCAGGCGCTTTTCCAGCGCGTCCCCGTTCATAGCGCCCTGGCCAGCATGAAATACAGCCGCATCAGCAGCCAGCCCAGCAGCTGATAGCCCAGCACCGCGAACAGGCAGGTGAAGTCCACGGGCGCGTTGAAGTAGCGCGCCAGCTTCATCGACAGCTTCCGGAAGGGGGACACGAAGGGCTGTATGAACCTGCCCAGGATGTCGAACGCCCGGAAGTTGGGCCGAAACCAGCTGAGCACGCAGTAGACCAGGATGGCCGCCGAAATCAGCCGCAGGAAGATGTACACCGCGTAGAAGGCCTCGTATAATCCCAGCATGGTGTCACCTCGCTTTTGGTTGGGCCCCTCTCCGCCCCTTCGGGGCACCTCTCCCCCTCACGGGGCGAGGCAAGGGCGGCGGCAATCCCTGATCCCTCAGGCTATTCCGATTGCCTTGTGTCCTAAAACCTCCGGTCCAGATCGTACGCCTCGTTGATCTCCACCGACATCGGCGCGACCAGGTAGGTCTTGTCCGAAGCCTTGCGGATGCTGGCGTGCAGCGCGAACACCGCGCCGGACAGGGTGTCCACCGCCCGCTGGAGCAGGCGTCCGTCCAATTCATCCATGGTCAGCACCACGGTGTTGTTGGCGATCAGCTGGTCGATCACCTCGCAGCAATCCTCCAGCG
>CAMVBO010000246.1 GCA_947165745.1 uncultured Clostridia bacterium
AGCCGATGTCATAGCTGGTGCTGTAGGGAACCATCTTGTCGGCGTCCGCGCCCAGCAGGGTTTCGGCGTTGTCTCGGAAGGCCTCCAGGCAGGCGTGGAACTCCTCCTCGGTGGTGGGCAGCTCCAGGCCCAGCTTGTCCAGCCAGTCCTTGCGGATGAAGGTGTTGATGCGGGCGTTGTCGGCCAGGGTGGCCTCGATGGCCCCCAGGTTGCCGGTGTCGGGATCCTGGTCGTAGTAGATGTTGTTGTCGCCCAGCAGGTTCCACAGGTTCGGCAGGATGTCCTTGTACTCTTCCAGGGGCTTGCCGTCGATCTCGTTCAGGTTGACGATGCCGCCCATCTGAGCGTACTTTGCGATGGTGGGATAAGAATAGGTGACGCAAACGTCGGGCGCGTCGCCGGAGGCCAGGGCGGTGTTCATATCGTCCACCTCGGTCCAGCGGCCGATGGACACGAACTCCACTTCCACATTGTGCTGCTCAAGCATGCCCTGCTTGATGTAGTCGGTGTACACATTGTTGGTGGGGTCGGTGCCGCCGTCGTTGTTGCGGTTGTAGATCTCGACGGTGATGTGCCTGGTCTCGGCAAACTTGCCGTCCACCAGCTCCTCCGCGGACGCGGAGAACGCGCACACGGACAGCAGCATGGCCAGCGCCAGCACGAGGGTCAACAGTTTCTTCATGGTCTCTTCCTCCTTGCTATATTATGGGCGACCTGCCCATGGAGTACGATTGGGCACACGCTTCTTAAATCGTACGCGGCGGCGTGTACGCCGCGGGCGGGGCCATTTTTCAGGAGGAAAATCCCATTTGCCTGGATGAAAAATGGCTTCCTTGCAGATTTTGCGGCCAGATGGCTTGCCATCAAGCAAAATCTGCTTGAGCGTCCGCAAAGCGGACTGAGGGCGAGGCCATTTGGCTGGCCCGCCCGAAACCCGCGGGCTGCGACAGCGAGCACGTGGGGCGATCGAGGGGGTGGCCGTGGCGGAGGAGCCTGCTCCCCCGTCCACATCAGGTTTTATCCCTTCACCGCGCCCAGCGTGACGCCGGTGACGAAGTAGCGCTGCAGCCAGGGATAGATCAGCAGAATCGGCACCGTGGCGAACATGACCGTGGCCATCTTCAGCGTCTCGCCCAGGCCGGGGGTGGAGAAGCCCTCCTGCGTGGCCACCTCCACGTTGGTGGTGTTCTGCAGGATGTTGTACAGCAGCAGCTGGATGGGATACAGGTCCTCGCGCTTTTTCAGATAGAGCAGCGCGTCGGAAAAGCCGTTCCAGCGGCCCACCGCGTAGAACAGCGCCAGCGTAGCCAGTACCGCCTTCGACAGGGGCAGGTAAATCATAATCAATGTGCGGATGGGGCCTGCGCCGTCGATCTCCGCGGCCTCGCGCAGGCTCTCCGGCACGCCGTAGAAGAACGAGCGCATGATGATCATGTTGTAGACGCTCAGACAGCCGGGAATCGCCAGCACCCACACCGTGTCCAGCATGCCCAGGTTCCTCAGAAGCAGGTAGTGGGGAATCATGCCGGCGGAGAAGTACATGGTGAACAGGATCAGCGCGTTGATGACCTTGCCGCCCTTCAACTGGTCATAGGTCAGCGGATAGGCGCACATCACCGTCATGGCCAGGGAGAGCAGCGTGCAGCACAGCGTCAGCACGCCGGTATACCACAGGGAGTGGACGTACTTGGCGTCCTTCAGCACGGTGGTATAGGCGTCCACGTTCCAGCCCTTGGGCCAGAGCACCACTTCGTTGCGGATCAGGTATTCCGCCGAGGACAGCGACCGGGCCAGCACGTTCAGCATCGGCACCAGGCAGATGAACATGACGATGAAGCTGATGATGGCGAAGACCCAATCGCCCATGCGGGTGGATTTCGATTTAATCACTTGCGGCCACCTCCCTTACATGATGCCGCGCTCGCCCATGCGCTTGGCCAGGCTGTTGGCGGCGATCAGGAAGATGACGCCCACGACGCTCTGGAACAGGCCCACGGCGGTGGACAGGCTGAACTGGCTGTTCTGCAGGCCGCGCTGGTAGACGTAGATCGAAATGACGTGGGACACGTCCGTCACCAGCTTGTTGCTCAGAGCCAGCGGGCGGTCGAATTCGGAACCCAGGATACGGCCCAGGTTCATAATCAGCAGGGTGATGATCGTGGGGCGCAGGCCCGGCAGCGTCACGTGCCAGATGCGCTTGAAGCGCCCGGCGCCGTCCACGGCGGCGGCCTCGTACAGCTCGGGGCTGATGCCCGTCAGCGCGGCCAGGTAGATGATGGTGCCCCAGCCGGCCTCCTTCCAGATGCCCAGCACCACATAGGTGCCGACCCACCAGTTGTTGTTGCTCATAAAGGGAATGGAGGCGTCCGGGTTGCCCGTGATGCGCTTGTACAGGATGTTGATCAGGCCGTCGTTGCTGGCCAGCAGCCGCAGCGCCAGGCCGGATATGATGATCCAGCTCAAAAAGTGGGGCATGTAAAGCACGGTCTGGGTGACCTTCTTGAACCGCTTGAAGGTCAGCTCGTTCAGCATCAGCGCCAGCAGGATCGGCGCCGGGAAGCCGCACACCAGATCCAGCAGGTTCAGCGTCAGCGTGTTGCGCAGGGCGTTGATGAACGTGCGGTCCTTGAACGCCTTGATGAACCACTCAAAGCCGCTGTTCTTGGCCCAGGCCAGCTCCCAGGGCGCCTTGAAGATGTTGTTCTCCTTGAATGCGCTGAGGATATAGGCCATGGGCGCGTACCGGAATATGAGAAAAAACACGACCGGCAGGATCAGCAGCAAGTACAACGTTCCATAGCGGCGCATGTAGGATCTGAAATTGGCCTGTTTCGTGCCTACCCGCCCCTGGGAACACTCACCATTCTTGCTCAAGTGGCTCTCCCCTTTCTGTTTTTTGAGTTCAGCGAAACATTTTTGCCAAACTGTGCAAAACCCTCCAACGATTTTACACACATACTAACAGTATATTATCATCAAACCGCACAAAAATCAACCTGTATTTGCCTGCTATTACAATTTTTTATCGCCGGCGCGGCAGTTCAGCCGCCTATCGCGCCGATTCGGCCGCCCGTGCCGCCGATACCCACCGGAACATTTTACACGCACAAATAACAATCCGCGCGGGCGACAGCCCTTCCGGCGCTTGCAAAAATAACCTGACGGCGGTATAATGTCCGCAATCAAAATATACAAATCGAGGGTGAAATCATGCTGGACATCAATCTGATCCGCACCAACCCCGACCTGGTTCGGGAAAACATCCGGAAGAAATTTCAAGATGACAAGCTGATTCTGGTGGACGAGGTCATCGAACTGGACAAGAAGAACCGCGAGGCCATCCAGCGGGCGGACGATCTGCGCCACGAGAGCAACAAGGCCGCCAAGCAGATCGGCGCGCTGATGGGCCAGGGCAAAAAAGACGAGGCCGAGACCGTCAAGCAGCAGGTTAAGGCCTTCAAGGACGAGCTGGCCGACCTGGAAAAGAAGGAAGTGGAATACGCCGAGGAGATTCGCAAGCGCATGCTGGTGATCCCCCAGATCATCGACGATTCCGTGCCCATCGGCAGGGACGACAGCCAGAACGTGGAAAACGAGCGCTTTGGCGAGCCCGTGGTGCCCGAGTGGGAGATCCCCTATCACGTGGATATCATGGAGCGTCTGAACGGCATCGACCTGGACGCCGCCCGCCGCACCTCCGGCAACGGCTTCTATTATCTGAAGGGCAACATCGCCCGGCTGCACAGCGCCATCCTGTCCTACGCCCGGGATTTCATGATCGACCATGGCTTCACCTATTACGTGCCCCCGTTCATGATCCACGGCAACGTGGTCACCGGCGTGATGAGCTTCGCCGAGATGGAAAACATGATGTACAAGATCGAAGGCGAGGACCTGTACCTGATCGGCACCAGCGAGCAC
>CAMVBO010000247.1 GCA_947165745.1 uncultured Clostridia bacterium
GGGCTGGTTGTACCACAGCACGGGCAGGGTCTCGGTGCCGTCGGTGACGTACAGCTTCGTGATCAGCAGCCGCCGGGCGCGGCGCTCGTGCACCTCCCCCGCCACCTTCACCCGCACCGCCGCCGTGTCCCCGGGCTTCAGCTCGCACAGGGGCACGGTCCGGGTCAGGTCGCGGTACTCCCGGGGCAGGAACATCACCAGCTCCCGCACGGTATGGATGCCTGCCGCCTCGAATGCCTTGAGCCGCGCCGGGCCAATGCCCTTGATCTTGGAAAGGGAAATGTCCATGGCGTTCAAAGTTCCTTCTTCATATATCTGGGCTCATATTCCGCATAGCCGTGCTTCGGGTAAAAGGCCCAGGATTCAAACCACTGTACACGGGGTTCGCCCAAGTGGACGCGGGAGACGCGGACGCCCGCCGCGCGCATGGCGCTTTCGCAGGCCAGCAGCAGCGCGGAGCCGATGCCTCGGCGCTTGAGCGCCGGCTTCACGAACAGCCGGTGCAGGAAGGCCTCGTCGGTGCCGGGGATGCGGCTGTAGCCGCCGCAGCCGACCACCCGGTCGCGCTCATCCAGCGCCAGGAAGAAGCCGTCGCCCCGGTCCAGGTAATTCGCCCGCACGTCCAGCAGGTCCTCGTTCAGCCGGGGCGCCCGACCCAGGGCGTCCTTGGCCGACAGCACCACGAAGATCATGTCGTCGCGGTATTTTTCGTCATAGGGGATGATGCGAATGGATGCGTCCATATATACCTCCGGAGAATGGGGTTCCCCCTCTCCGCCCCTTCGGGGCACCTCTCCCCCTCACGGGGGCGAGGCAAGGGAGAAACGCGGCAGCCACTATTCCTACTCCCTACTCCCTGATCCCTGACCCTCAATCCGCCGGATACACGATGCCGTGCTCCTTCCGGGCGGATTCGATGATGTCGGATACCCGGCTCATCTCGTCCCAGTCGTATTCCGGGCACTGCTTCAGGCCCTTGCGCAGGCACTCCTGCACGGTGCGGATCTCGTACTGGAAGCCGGTGGCCGGATAGGGCTCCTCGAAGCGCTCGCTTTCGCCGTCGTAGGTCTTCAGCGTGGCGGTGGTGGGATCCCAGAACTCTGGGCCGATGAGGATGGAGCCCTTCTCCCCCACGATCTGGGTCTCCCAGCCGGAGTCCTGGTTGAACGCGCCGCCCACCAGGGCCATCTGGCCCTCGCCGTAATCCAGCAGCATGCGGAAGGATTGGTCCACCTCGCCGTTGGAATCCATGGCGGAGAGGATGCGCACGGGCACCCGCGGGAAGGCCATGTCCGCCATGGCGACGGAATAGATGCCCACGTCCCTCAGCGCGCCGCCGGCGTGCTCCAGGCCCGCCTTCCACCACTGCCAGTTGTCCGGGTCGGCGTGCATCTCAAAGAAGGAGCGCACGGTCAGCAGCCTTCCAACGCGGCCCTCGCGCATCCACTCCCGGGCCTTCCGGACCGCCGGGAAGCAGCGCGTCCACATGCCCTCCATCAGGAAAAGGCTCTTTTCCTTCGCCAGCGCCACCACCTCGTCCAGCTGCCGCCGGTTATCCACCATGGGCTTTTCGCTGAGCACGTTGACCCCGGCGTTCAGCGCGGCCACGATGGCGGCGCAGTGGCAGTCGTTGGGCGTGCCGATGTAGAGCGCGTCCGGCTTCACCGCCGAAAGCATCTCGTTCAAATCCGTGTAGACCGCGCCCGCGCCGTACTGCTCCGCGAACGCCCGGCCCCGCGCCTCGCTGCGGCTGACCACCGCGCAGAGCTCGGCGTCTTTCACCTCGCCCATGCCCTGGGCAAAGCGGTTGGCGATGTAGCCCGTGCCTACGATGGCCCAGCGGATATTGCCCTGTATATTCATGTTTATACGCTCCTTTACCGCGTTATTTCTCTCCATTACGTACAGATCCTTCGCTCAGCTCAGGATGACAGGCGTTGCTTCGTTGTCATCCTGAGCGAAGCGAAGGATCTTAAGAGACTATCTCATTGATCGATCATTCCACCGCGATCAGGTAGTAGTACAGCGGCTGGCCGCCGGCCTGCAGCTCCACGTCGCAGTCGGTGTACTGCTCCGCCAGCCTGTCGCGCAGCGCCTGGGCGTCCGCCTCGGAGGTGTCGGCACCATAGTAAACGGTGATCAGCGCGGAATCCTCGGTGACCATCTTTTCGGTCACGTCCACGCCCACCTGGGCGATGTCGCTGCCGAGCACGCTCAGCTTGTTGTCGATCATGCCCATGATGTCGCCCTCGTGGATCTCCTGGCCGTCGTAGTTGGTGTCCCGCACGGCATAGGTGATGGAGGCGGTGTGCACGGTCTCGGCGGCCTCGGTCATGGCGGCCTCGTTCTCCTCGGCGGAGACGGTGGGGTCAAAGGCCAGCGCCGCGCTGATGCCCATGGGCACCGACTTGGTGGGCAGCACGATCACCTTGCGGTCGGTCAGGCGGCTGGCCTGCTGGGCCGCGAGGATGATGTTGGTGTTGTTGGGCAGTATGATGACCGTCCTGGCGTTGGTGTCGTCACAGGCTTTGGCCAGGTCCTGGATGCTGGGGTTCATGGTCTGCCCGCCGTCCACGATCTGGTCCACGTTCAGGTTGCGGAAGATCTCCGTCAAACCTTCGCCCAGGGCCACGGCCACGATGCCGTAGTCCTTCTGTTCGGCGGCCTTCTTCGCCGCTTCCGCGGCCTGCATGGCCTCGCGCTCGCGGCGCTCCTCCATCATGTTGTCGATCTTAATAGAGTCCAGCTCGCCCAGCTCCAGCGCGTATTGCAGCGCCTTGCCCGGCTCGTTGGTGTGCACGTGCACCTTCACCACGTTCATGTCGGAGATGACCAGCACGCAGTCGCCCATGCGCTCCAGCCGCTTGCGCAGCCGCACCACGTCCGCGTTGGTCATGTCCTCGCGGGGATGGCTGACGATGAACTCCGTGCAGTAGCCGAACTTGATTTCGCCGATGGCGTCGTGGTCGTCCACGAATTCGCCGGGCATGCCCACGCCCTCCGGCTTGTCCTCGGTGATGGCGTCCACGGGCTCGCCGGTCAGGGCGGCATACATGCCGCGAAGGATCACCATCAGGCCCATGCCGCCGCTGTCCACCACGCCGGCCTGCTTGAGCACCGGCAGCATATCCGGCGTGCGCTTCAGTATCGCGTCGCCCACGGCCAGCACCAGCTTGAACAATTCTGCCACGTCGTGCTGCTTGTCCAGGGCCTCCTCGGCTTCCTCCGCGATGACGCGGATGACGGTGAGGATGGTGCCCTCCTTGGGCTTCATCACGGCCTTGTAGGCGGTGTTCGCGCCGGAGCGCAGCGCCGTGGCCAGCAGCGGGCCGTCGATGTCCTCATGCCCCGCCAGGGCCTTTGAAAAGCCGCGAAGGATCTGGCTGAGTATGACGCCGGAATTGCCCCGCGCCCCCTTCAGCGCGCCGCGGGCCGCGGCGCCGGAAACGTCCGCCACGCTGGTGTAGGGCTTGGCGTTGATCTCCTTGATCGCGGACGTGATGGTCTGGGACATGTTGGTGCCCGTGTCGCCGTCCGGCACGGGAAACACGTTCAACGCGTCCACGTTCTCCCGATTATTCACCAGCAGCGCCGCTCCGGAGGTAAACATCTCCTTGAGCAGTATGCCGTCTATTCTCTTGCTTGCCATTTTTACCTCCAACCTTCACCGGCGCGATCAGACGCGAATATCCTCGACGCACACGTTCACTCGGCCCACGGGCACACCGGTGAGATGCTCCACCTTGTATTTCACGGTTTCGATGATGGCCGCGGCCACGGCGCTGATCGAGATGCCGTATTCCACAATGATGAAAAGATCGATGTCCACCTTGTCGCCGGAGGAGCGCACCTTCACGCCGCGGCCAAGGTTCTCGCGGCCCATCATCTGCACCAGGCCGTCGGTGCCCCGCTTGGAGGCC
>CAMVBO010000248.1 GCA_947165745.1 uncultured Clostridia bacterium
CGGCGCAAGCGGGTGGTGCTGGTGGACCACAACGAGGTGGCCCAGTCCGTGCCCGGGCTGGAACAGGCGGAGATATTGGAGATCATCGACCACCACCGCCTGGCCGACGTGCAGACCGCCGGACCCATCTACATGCGCAACGAGCCGGTGGGCAGCACCGCCACCATCGTGGCCGGCATGTTCATGGAGCGGGGCCTGATGCCCACCACCCGCATGGCGGGGCTGATCACCTGCGCCATCATCTCCGACACGCTGATGTTCAAATCGCCCACCTGCACCCAGCGGGACCGGCAGATGGCCGAGCGCATGGCCTCCATCGCCCACGAAAGCATCGAGGAGCTGGGCCGGATGATCTTCTCCGCCTCCACCAGCGACGACAAGTCCCCGGACGACATCCTGTTCCAGGACTACAAGGAGTTCATGCTCTCCGGCCACACGCTGGGCGTGGGCCAGGTGGTGACGCTGGACTCCGGGCGGGTGCTGCGCCGCGCGGACGACTTCCTGGCCGCCATGGGCCGGCGCAAGGAGGAAAAGGAGCTGGATATGGTGCTGTTTATGATCACAGACATGCTGCAGGAGGGCACGCACCTGCTGTTCCTGGGCGCGCCGGACGTGATCGCCCAGGCCTTCAACGTGCGGCCCGAGAACGGCCGCGCCTTCCTGCCCGGCATCCTCTCCCGCAAGAAGCAGGTCATCCCCTCCCTGTCGGTGTTCTGGGGCTAATGGCCCCGGGGCGACGCCCCTGGCCCCTCCCGCTGCCGCGCGGAACATGGAATGTTCCATCCAATAAGCGGCCCCACAGCGCAGCCAACCCCCGTGCGCCACTGATTCCAGCGCACGGGGGTTGTGTTTGCGGTGAATGACCGCCGCGATCATAAACACGGGGCTACAGAGGATTCAATATCCTGTTATCTTTTTTGTCGGGGCGCCGCGAAACACGCGGCGGCGTTTCATCCCGTCAATTACCTCTGCGTCTGCACCGTCAGTTTGGTGCCGTCGGAGATGATCCTGACGTGCCCGTTCCGGTTGCTGGAGGTGATGTAAACCTTGCTGCCCATCTTCTTGAGATAGCTGATGAAGCTGTAGGCGGGCTGCTTCTTGTTGCTGGTGGAGAAGATGGTGATCTGCGGATGGCACAGGGAGGCGGCGTACTTTTGCGTGCCGTAGTGGTGCGCGTTCTTGTACACCTGGGCCCGCATGCAGCCGGGGTCGGCCCTTTGGATCTTGGTGATCTCCGAACCGGAGGCGTCGCCCGTGAGCAGGAAGGTGTTGCTGCCATAGGTGACGCGCAGCACCAGCGAATTGCCGTTTTCAGCCATGGACCCGGGCGCGCAGTTGGTGACCTTCACCGGGCCCAGCACCAGACACTCCGCGCCGCCGATGTAGAACTTCTCGCCCCGGGTCACCACGTGATAACTGACGGCGTTGACGGCCTTCTTCTCGGTGCTGTTGGTGGCAAACTTCCGGATCTGGCTGCCCACCTTCCTGTGGGGAATAATCACCTGCCCCGTGGGGATGTTGGCCATGATGTAGGGCGCGCCGCCCACGTGGTCCCTGTGGGCATGGGTGCCGATGTAGTACTTCAGCCGGTCCACGCCCTGGGTGCGCATGTACTTCACGGCGGTGACGCCCTGCTGGTGCATGCCGGAATCCACGAAGGCCCACTAGCCGCCGCAGTGGATCAAAATGCCGTCGTTGCGGCCGATGTTCATAAAGGTGACCTCAAGCAGCCCGGACACCTCGGGGTCGATCCTCGGGCGCACCGTGACGGCGACCTTGCCGGTCGCGCCGTTGTAGGCGGTGGCGATGACGTGGGCCGTGCCCTCGCCCGTGGCGATCACGTCGCCCTTCCCGGTCACGTCGATCACGTCGGGATTGTCGCTCTCAAAGGTCACGCTGCCGGCGGTGTTCCTGGGCAGGGCGGCCCGGGCGAAGGTGGCGTCGCCCACCGTCAGCCAGGGATAATCCAGCGAGACGGAGACGCTCTTCGGCGCCGCCTTCACAGTGACCTTCATCTTGGCGCTGACGCCGTTGTGGGCCTTGACGGTGATGGTGGTGGTGCCCTTTTTCCGGGCGGTGATGGTGCCGTCCTGAGACACGGCCGCGACGCTGCCCTTGCTGCTCTTGAAGGTCAGCGTGCCGACAGCCCCCTCCGGCTGGAGCGTCACGCCCAGCTGCACCTCCTGGCCCACGCCCAGGGTGATGCTCCTGGCGCTCAGCGTCAGCGCCTTCGGCGCGGGCAGCACCTCCACCGCGCACTGGTCCTCCAGGCCGCCGGAGTTGCGGACGGTGATTACCGCCGTGCCCAGGTTCACGCAGCTCACCACGCCGTCGGCGCTCACGGTGGCCACGGCGCTGTCAGAGCTGGCGTAGCTCAGCAGGCCGGCCTGGCCCTCGGGCATGCCGGCGGTCAGCCGCAGCTTGTCGCCCTTGCCCATGGTGGCCTCGCCCCGGTCCAGCCACAGGTTCGTGGCCGCGGGCAGCACCTCCACCTTCGCGGAGCCGTGCTTGCCGTTGTAGCAGGTGGCGGTCAGCGTGGCCGCGCCCTCGGCCAGCGCCGTGACGGTGCCGTCCTCTTCCACCCGCAGCACGCCCTCGTCGTCGGAGGTCAGCGTATAGCTGCCGGCAGTCTTGGCGGTATAGGTCACCCTGCAGGAGAAGCGATCGCCCACGCCCACCTTCTGAGGCGCGCTGAGCGTCACGTTCTTGGGCCCCTTCACCACCGTGACCTTGACCGTGGCCTTCACGCCGTTGTCCGCGACGACGGTGATGTCGGCGCTGCCCGTCTTCTTGCCGGTGATCTCGCCGGAAGCGGCGTTCACGGCCACGACCGCCTTCTTGCCGGTCTTGTACGTCAGGCTGTAGACCGCGTCGGCCGGGACGGGCTCGGGCGCGAGAAGCACCCTTTCGCCCAGGCCGATGGTCATCTTCCTGGGCAGCGTCAGCGACGCGAGCGGGCCGGCGGGGGCCGGGTCTTCCTGGCCCTCCGGCGGAAGCGGCTCGTCCCCGGCGTCCTTGGGCGGTTCGGCGACGGCGCCTCCGGCGTCCTGCCCCTCGGCGGGAACCTCGTCCGGCGACGTTCCGCCCAGCACAAGCTCGATCTCCTCCACGGGCGCGTCCACCGTCTCCTGGACGGCCGTCGACGCGTCCCCGTCGGATCCGGTCGCTTCGGCAAAGGCCGTCAGGCCGCCCAGCGCCAGCAGCAGCGCCAGCAGCACGCTCAACCATCTGCGTGACTTCATGCGTCTTCCTCCCGCTGCACCCCTTTCAGGGCGACAATTATACAAATTTACCATATTATAACACATCCGCGTGCGGTTTCACAATCCCCCGGGACGGGAAAATCCAAACAAAAAGCCCGCCGAGGCTGGCCGTCAGGCAGGTCACTTGTCCAACAAGGTCTCCACCACCTGCTGAACGCAGGCCCGTCCTTTCGGGGTCAGGGTCTCATCAGGGCATCGTTATCTTTACCACGGTTCCCCCGCCTTTCAGCGGGGGCGCCGCATCGAAATATACCAGAAAGACCGGATTGCCACGTCGGCCTGACGGCCTCCTCGCAATGACGTATTTCGTGGCTGCGGCGATCGCGCAACAGCCGTCCCGCAGCGTCATTGCGAGGAGAATCCGAAGGATTCGACGTGGCAATCCGGTCTCTTCTTTTGTGTTTTATTCCCCGATCACGGCCTTGATGCGGCGCACGCCGGCGGAGGAGGCCTCCTCCTTCTTGATCTTGAAGGACTTGAGGTCGCCGGTGTTGCTGGCGTGGGGACCGCCGCAGATCTCCTTGCTGAACTCACCCATGGTGTACACCTTCACGCGCTCGCCGTACTTCGACTCAAACAGGCCGATGGCGCCCTGGGCCTTGGCCTCGGCCACGGTCATCTCCTCGCAGGTGATGGGGGCG
>CAMVBO010000249.1 GCA_947165745.1 uncultured Clostridia bacterium
AGGCCGCCGGGGTTGTTGCGCACATCCACGATCAGGCCGCGGACGTTCTGCTGTTTGAAGCTCTCGATGGCCTCGTGGACCACCGAGACGGCATTGCCGGTGAACTGGCTGATGCCGATATAGCCAATGTCCCCGGGCAGCATACAGTAGCTGGCATAGCTGATGGACACGTCGCCCCGGGTGACGGGGATGTCCAGCGTGTCGGTTCCCCGGAGCAGCGTGAGGGTCACCTCGCTGCCGTCCACGCCGCGGATCATGTTCACGGCTTCATTGTAGACCCGGCCGTCCGCGCCGCTGACCTCGGTGCCGTCCACGGCCAGGATGCGGTCGCCCATGCGCAGGTCCGCGGCCTCGGCAGGAGTGTTCGGGTAGACGCGCACAATCTCAATATACCCGTCGGTGGTGTTCTGCAGCAGCACGCCGATGCCGCGATACAGCCCGGCATTGTTCTCGTTGGCGCGCGTCAATTCCTCGGGGGTATAATAGAAGGTGTAAGGATCGCCGATGGAGCCGGTCATGCCGCGTATCGCGCCCAGCAGCAGCACATCCTCATCCAGGTCTTCGTAATAGTTGTTCAGCAGCGTGTTGCGCACCTCGTCCAGGCGGCTGTAGCGCTGGATGGTGGCATACTCCTCCTCGCTGACCCAGCGGGTTTCCTGGGTGGTCTGCTGGGGCGTCCGGCCGGAGATCAGCAGCGTGGCCGTGGAAGAAATGACGGCGATCATCACCGCCGCCCAGATCAGCGCGACCACGCGCAGGGTATTGTTCTTCATATAGCCTCCGGATTCCAAGGGATGCGCCGGCATACGATGCCGGCGCATCCCAGGATTCTGTGTTTCAATGTTATGACCTTGCCGAACCAGGCATTACAGGCGCAGCTTGCGGCCGTTTTCGCCCTTGCCCAGCAGCATCATCATCTTGAAGGTCACCGCATCGTCGAAATTCCTCAAATCCAGGCCGATGGCGTGCTGCACCTTCTCCAGGCGATAGACCAGCGTATTGCGGTGGATGTACAGCTTGCGCGCGGTTTCGGACAGGTTCAGGCTGTTGTCAAAGAAGGTTTCGATGGTGTGCACCATTTCGTCGTTGAACAGCCGGGCCGTCTTGCGGTTGAAAATGCGGGCATTGTAGCTGGCGCCCAGCTCCGGCGAGACGTCGTTCAGGAAGCGCTCCAGCAGCAGGTTGCGGTAGACGAACACATGCTTGCCGGCATGATAGACCCGGCCCAAGTTGATGGCCGCGCGGGCCTCCGCATAGGCCTCGGGGATGGAAACCAGGTCCTCCCTGGGTTCGGAGATGCCGATATAGACGGTGGTGCCGGTCTCGGTGAGGAAGCTGCTCTCAAAGGCGTTGGCGTACTCCTCCAGCTCCGAATAGTTTTCCTCCTCCACGGCCTTGAGCATGGCCACGGAATGGTGCCCTACCTCCGTGATCAGGTCGTGATCTTTGTCCACGGCGTCGACCATCATCTGGATAGCGGTCTCCACCTCCATGTCCTGGAAGTAAAAGTACAGCACGCAGCGATTCTTCTGCATGGGAATGTCGTGCTCGGCGGCGAGAGACTCGAATTCAGCGCCCTCAACATCGCCACGAAGCATCAGCCGCAGCGATTGCTCTCGGCTGGTCTGGCTCATGTCCTCGCGCATCATCATGTTGATCAGCTCCGCGCAGAGGACGGCGCATTTTTTGACATCCTCGCTGTCGCCGTGGAGGCAAACAAACACCGGCTGCTCCTCGGCGGTGCCGATCAGCGTCATCGCGCCGTACACGAAGGGAATCGTGGGGTTCTGAAGCACCTCGTCCGGCATGGTGAAGGTGCGCATGTCCCCCTCCGGCAGGATGACGTTGCCGCTACTGTCCAGCAGCAGGGCGGACAGGTCGATCATATTCAGCACTCGGGCAATCTTCACCGTAACGCGATGATCCAGATACATAATGATGCCTCCTTCCGGCAGCGCAATGTCGATGAATTCAGTATAGCGTCTCAATGTTTAAATCCGGCGAAATTTGGGTCACTCAACGTTAATTCGATGTGAAATTTGAAGATTTCTGTGTAGATTGCACGAATTATTAAGTTATTGCGTTTCACCGTCAGTCAGCGTTTCCCCGTCAAGCCAGTTCCGCGTGATCCGGCTGCCCTGAGACGGTGAAGTCCAGAGCATCTGAGGAATGAGCCCGCTTTCGCGAATGCTCACGGCGCAATCCCGAGTGACGATGATGTGGTCCAGCAGCGGTATTTGCAGCGGCACCACCGCATTCAGCGTTCGCAGCGTGCACAGCAGGTCCTCCTTGGAGGGCTTGCAGGTGCCCCTGGGATGGTTATGCGCCAGCACGATATATCTGGCGCCTTCCGTCAGCGCCGTGGAGAGCAGTTGCCCCAGGTAAAAGGGCGCACTGTCCACTGCGCCCTTTTGGAGCATCGCCGCGCGGATCAGCCCGCCGCGCCCGTTCAAAAGCACAAGATAGAAGCGCTCCTCATGGGCGCCGATGTAGAGCGTGCGCAAAAACCGGCTCATCCGCGTCAGCGTGTCCAGCCTTGGGCTCATGCCCCATCGCTGGGAAAGGCTGGTGCGCGTGAGCGCCGGGATCATGGCATAGTAAAAGGCGTCCAGGTCGGAAAGCCCCGTGCGGTTCATCGCGCGGCGGCTGGATTCCACAAAATACCTGGGCGCGGGATAGCAGCGTCGAATCTGGTCCATCCGCCAGGACTGATCTTCCCGCTTGTGCAGAAAACCCTGGGCGCGCTCAATGGCGCGATAGAGATTCTCGCGCTTTTCCTCTATGGGCATTCCGGAAGGCCCGGGCAGCGGCGCGTCGGCGTCCGCGGCGTCAGGCTCGGACCGGAGCAGCCGCTTTTGTTCGATCAGCTTGAGCTTCACCGCTCGATTGCCCCGGCCTCAACGAGGGCGTCCAGCACGGCTTCGGCGCTGTCCAGGCGCTCGCCCATGTACCAGCCGTCCTGCTCATCGTCGTACTTGAGCTCCGCCGCGCCGTCCACGCCGACGCCGTCTTTGACGAAGACCAGATCCAGAGAGATCGGCCGTTCGATGTCGTAGAGATCCGCAACGTATTCCCTGGCGGAGAGCTGCTCCGCGTCATCGGATTTCTCAAGAAAAGCCTTCAGCGCGTTTCGCTGGGCCTCGTTCAATTCCAGCCGCATGATGATCGCTCCTTTTGTATGGTTTCCGTCTTTAGTTTATCGCATTCGCCGGCCTTTTGCAAGGAAAAAATCACAGGTTTGGCGGCGTAACGAAAAAACCGTTGACCGGCGGTGGATTGTTCCGTATAATATATTTGTAGAATTATGTTTATTGCGAGGCTCGATTTATGAAAACCGCCTATGGCAAGCTGGTCGTCCTGATCGCCGTGATCGTTGCGGGCACGATGCTGTTCGCGCCGATGCGCTTCGGTGGCGATGATTATATCTATCCCCATCCCCGCTCGGTGCGCATGAACCCTGGCGACAGCTATGCGCTCTCCTATCGACTGGACGCCGCCGATCCCAACCAGACGGTCAACTACAGCTCCACCAACGAGGCGGTGGCCGTTGTGGATGGGAACGGAACCGTCACCGCCGTCGGCAGTGGCAAGGCGCAAATCCGCCTTGACGCGGAAAACGGCGCGAAGGCCAACGTGCGCATCGAGGTCAAGAGCCTGAAGGTGGACACGCTGGAGCTGAATACCGACACGCTGAACATGGAGAAGGGGCAGATCACCGGCCTGAAAGCCATATTCAACGAGGAGGCGGAAGACACCAGCGTCACCTGGAGAACGGCCGATGAGGCCATTGCCCAGGTGGACGCCATTGGCAGAGTAGCCGCCATGGCCGGCGGCACCACCACCGTCACCGCCACATCCACGAATGGGCTCACCGCCAGCGCGCAAGTCAATGTGCACGTCA